>JBGTCS010000391.1:0-6050 GCA_041748715.1 Pyrinomonadaceae bacterium
TGCCCGCGAATCACGCGAATGAACCCGAATAAAAGAAATTCTTCTGAAGTTTTGCTAAGTGAATTATGCAAAGCCGGTTTCTTTTTCGCGTCTTTTCGCGTAATTCGCGGGCAAAATTCCTAATGCGTAATTTGGGTTAAACTGATTTTGATTTTGAAGTGGCGGCGGTCGGCATTTTTTAGTTTGTGCCATATCTTATCTTTCTAAACATTACGCGAAACATTTACGTCGATGACACGTGTTATCAATGTTTTTCACTAAAAAAAGATGGAGATTGTTTATGAAGATTCCTTTTCTAATTTTATGTCTGGTTCTAGGCGTCGCCTCTCAAGCCGCTGCTCAGACCGAAGCCGTATCGATAAGTACGTCCACATTGGACAGCGGAGCGCGGTTCGAGATAATTCAGTCGCCACATGAGAGAACTATTACCTTTCGGCTGGACCGGTTCACAGGTACAATTCACCGGCTCGGAAACTGCCCCAAGGACGACGGTGTATCGAGTAGCAAATGCTGGAAGGAAATGGTGGTCATCGACCAGCCAAAAAGCCCGTTTATTAGTAAGCCCCGTTATCAGATTGTTATCGATGGGCCGCAGCGGCTCATTATGCTGATGCAGATCGAGACCGGTCAGACGTGGCAGACTGGGCTCGAACCGACGGATAAATGGTATCCGTTTATAGAATGCCTTAATCGGACGGATTTAAATTGTTTTTGGCGGCCATAATGTTAACAGTTATGTAATCTGTTGTACTTTAATTCGACTCTAAATCGGTATCCTAGTCTGCAGGAGGAATTTACTTATTTTATGGCAGAAGAAGGAACTGGAAGTAATGCTATTTGGGCCGTGGCCCTAATAATCATCGTTGGTCTGATAGTAGGGGCCGTTTTTTACAGTGGTGTTTTGAAGTCGGGACCAGCCAAACAGGTCGATATTAATCTCCCGGCACCATCGCGTTAAGACATTTCTTGAAGTATTGGAGATATAAGCGTTGGGCCCATTCGATGCGGATGGGCCCATTTTTTGGCGGCTGGGAACGAAGTGTCATAGTTACATTTTGTATTTAACCCGGATTCGTCATTAGCGTAAAGTCTCCGATTCCATGCGCAAGCCCGCGCGTAAGCAAGGGCGTATCGCGCAACTCGGAGGTCACGCTTCCCCCGAAAACCTGACTCGGATGTACCGCCCTTGATAACGCGCGGGCTTGCGCTATTGGGCTTCAAAACCTCAAAAACGCCCAACGCCGATTCTGGGTTTAATGCGCCGTTGAGAAACGACCTGATGAAATTACATTTCGCGCAGTTGGAGTGTAGACAAGTGTGTCGGTGTATGCGGGAACTGGATGGATGCACGAATTGGACCGATAGGCTTTACTTATGGCGATAAGTAATACGGCCCTTTGTCAGGTCATAGGGCGAGAGTTCTACATCCACGCGGTCGCCCATCAATATTCGGATTCGGTTTCTACGCATACGTCCCGAAATCGTTGCTAACACGAAATGGTCGGTATCATTTAACTGCACCTTAAAAAATGCATTTGGCTGCTTGTCGACGACAACGCCGCCCATTTCGATCAATTCTTCTTTCATAAATCGCTTTCCTTCTAAATTAGTTGTTGTTGAGGCTATCACAGTTTAACCGCTTCGGATAACGGCTGACAACAGGAAAAGCCTCCGAATCAGTAAAATGGCCGGAGGCTTTACTCAACGTTTTCTTTATTCTAACACACGAAAACTAAAATCCGCCGCCACCGGCTCCACCGATTTCACGCGGTTTCGCTTCGTTAACCTTTATATTGCGTCCTTCGACCGATTTACCATCAAATGCCGCGATGACAGCCTGAGCTTCGTCGTCAGTCGACATTTCGACAAATCCAAAGCCCCGCGAACGACCGCTGTCACGATCTTCGATCAAGACAGCCGATTCGACCGTACCCATCTCGCCGAACAGTGTTTCTAGATCCTGTGCCGTTGTATTAAATGAGAGATTCCCCACGTAAAGTTTGCTTGACATAAAAATATCTACCCTTCCTTGTATTAAATGATTGTAAAAATACCAAAACTTATGCTTCGCAGAAAAACATATGCTGCTCAGCGTCGGCCTCGGAAGCTCCAAAACTGCAAGAGCGACTTCTGTATTAAAACTAGACTGCTCCAGCACCCCGAATGAATCCGTCACTCAAAATGTAACGTGGCAGGCGTGCAAAAGACCGACGATAAGATGCGATTATCGCAAATCCGTTGCAATAATAATGTCTTCGACTGAGCACCGTGTGTTTATCGAGCCTCTATAACGAATCACAAATTGTCTGTTGCTAAAAAAAATATTTACAGCTCTATTTTGCCCGGCTAAAAAACTTTAAGTGTTGCAGGATTTGACGATGTTGTCCCACGTAAAGATGGAGCCTTTCCGGGTGACGCCTTAACCATACGAAACTCAGTTAAAATTGTTTGACACCTGGATCTGGCCGGGCGTATACTCATCGCCTAGTTGCAACTTATCAGTTGCTTTTACACTTTATACATTCTAGAAAATTGATCGTTGTAGTTCATTTGTCACAGGTTTATCCATATGTATCGGCATCATCGGTAGGTCCATTCTGGGCTTACCATTCCGTAGATCAAACAAAAAGGTAGGACAAAAATAAAAATGAAAATCGAAATGAACGCGATCAAATTCGTTATTGCTGCTTTTCTCTTTGCAGCGATATTCTCCTTGCCGGCTAACGTTGCGGCCTCCCACTCATGGGGCAGCTATCATTGGGCCCGCACCTCAAATCCATTTACCGTAAAGGTGGTAGATAGTAACACCACTGACTGGGACAGTATGAAAAATGCTGCCATCGTTGACTGGTCCGCTTCGACCGTTTTAAATTTAGCTAATGAGGCCGGTGACTCGTCCTCAACGGCCCGCAAAAGGTGCGTAATGATCACAGGCAAAATTCATTCTTGCAACGCTGCATATGGCAATAATGGATGGCTCGGCCTTGCCTCGATCAATATCTCCGGCAGTCACATTACACAGGGTACCTCGAAAATGAACGATTCATACTTCAATTCCCCTTCGTATAGTAGTGTTAATCGCCGGCATGTGATGTGTCAGGAACTCGGCCACACCCTCGGACTCGATCATCAGAGCACATCCGGAGCCGATCTGAATACATGTATGGACTACGCCAATGCCTTGGATAACCCGAGTCCTAATGCCCATGATTACGACCAGTTAGTTCTGATCTATACGCATCTCGATACGACGACGACTATAGGTCTAACGACAACACCTAGTAATCGATTTGATAATGGATCGGATGAACCGCATACTTGGGGCCGGTTGGTCAGTCAATCCGCAAATGGTCGCAGTTCCACTTATGAACATGAAAACTGGGACGGCACGAAAAAAGCTACACACGTTTTTTGGACCCAGGAAGCAGCCGACGTCTGTCGCGCATGCGATCACAGATATGATCACTAAATTTTGAATTGCTTAGGATAATTCCTTGCAAAGACCGGTGCGATCGCACCGGTCTTTTTTATGAAATATAATCGCAAAGGTCGTTGACGCCCGTATTGCCGCCGCAGAGAATCAAAACAACTTTGCTGTCGGCTGAAAACTTGTCTCTTAATTTTTCGGCAGCCGCGAACGTACACGAGGCCGCCGGTTCGGTGACCACTTTTAGACGTTCGGCGATAAATATCAAAGCCTCAACCGCTTCGTAATCGGTTACGACTGTGACTGATTCAAGATATTTATTAGCCAGATCGAGTGTAGCCTGCGAAACGGCCGGTGCCCCCAGGGTTTTTGCGATCGAAGTAATCGCTGCCAGTTCGACCGGATGTCCGGCCTCGATCGCCTTGGACATAGCATCTGCACCTACTGTCTCAACGCCCCATATCTTCGCGGATGGGATCATCGATTTGACCGCCGTCGAGACTCCGCCGGCCAGACCGCCGCCGCCGATGCTTACAATGACGTCTGTCACGTCGGGCAGGTCCTCAACAATCTCGAGACCGACTGTTCCCGCTCCGGCCATGACCATCGGATCGTCAAACGGATGGACAAAGATGCGTCCCTCGGCTTGGTAGGTTTTGATCTTTTCGAATGCCGCGGTCATCGTCGGCTGTAGATCGACCGACGCTCCATAACCGCGAGTAGCGTCAACATAAATACGAGGTGTCGAATCAGGCATGACAATCGCGGCGTCAATGCCCAAAATACTTGAGGCGTAAGCAACGGCCTGGGCGTGATTTCCGCCGCTGACCGCAACCACGCCCTGCGAGCGCTCGGCATCGCTCAAACTTAATAGCTTGTTAAAGGCGCCTCGGGCCTTAAATGCCCCGGTTTTCTGAAACAATTCGTATTTTACGTAGATGCTCGTCCCGAGCCGTTTGCTAAGCGAGTCGCTATACTCAAGTCGCGTTCGTTTGACGTAAGGGCGGATGCGATCCTGGGCAGCTCGGATATCGTTGATGTTCATGGTGGATAATATAGCACGGCGGCCCGTGGAATAACTGGCTCGATCGGTCCAAAAGATGCGATTTGTAATAAATCGAATCCCGTTTCGGATCACGGCTGGGAAAAGCTTGCACGTTGATATTGATGATTGCCGTAACAGGCAAGTAAAATAGATCCAATGAGTGATAAAGAATTGATGACCGAGGCCGATGTCCACGCTTTTGGAGTCGAAATTGTATTTAAGCAACTTGAGGAAGCGGGCTGGGCGATTGAATCGGCAGATGTGTTTGCCGAGCGTGAAACGCATCCGCAGATCGTAGCCGAAAAGGACGGTGAACGGGCCTTCTTCGTTGTCCGTACTGCGATGTATCCGGGCCGCGGTCGGATTGAGGGCGAAGAAGTTTTTCAAACACTTGTCGGTCACGCGAATGCCCACGGTGCATCGTGTTATTTCGCCAGTGTCGGCATCGCCAACTCCGAGGGCAAAACCGAAGAAGAAATGACGGTCCCAGTCAAAGGCGTCGCGTATCACGTGGCATTCGACGGACTGGTAAAAATGGCATTCCCGGAATGATCTCTCTACAAACAATATGAAAACACACGTCTCGAGGCATTCTCCGACGCTGTCATCGCGATCGTGATGACGATTATGGTGTTGGAACTAAAGATTCCCCACGGCACCGAACTAAAGGCTTTGACTCCGCTCTTTCCGGTATTTCTCGCCTATTTGCTGAGTTTTATTTACCTTGGTATCTATTGGAATAATCACCATCACCTGATGGTCGTGACACGCAAGATCAACGGGCCGGTTCTATGGGCCAATATGCATCTCTTATTCTGGCTTTCGCTCATCCCTTTCGCCACCGGCTGGATGGGCGAAAATCATTTCGCCCCACTCCCGACGGCTGTGTACGGGGTCGTTCTCCTATTTTGCGCTATTGCCTACAAAATCTTGCAGACCAGTCTCGTTCGACTCGAGAATGGTGAAAATGAATTACTTGCGGCGGCGATCGGCCGCGACCGAAAGGGAAAGCTCTCGATGGCTTGTTATTTGATCGCAATTCCGGTCGCTCTATATAATCAGTGGATTGCCGACGCTCTCTATATATTCGTCGCCGCAATGTGGTTTATCCCGGACAAACGAATCGAAAGAAAAATAGAAAAATAGGAGAGACCAATCGAAAAACTTTTGGCCGCTCCTATTACTTTTACAGTTGAACTCTAAATCTATCTGGCCGCACCGCCCCGTCCAAAGAGCATTCTAACGATAAGCAACAGAATTATGGCTCCGAGAATCGACATTATCCATCCTGCAGCATAATTTTCACCAGCCCACATCGATCGAGCGATCGTTCCGCCGACAAATGCTCCGGCTATACCCAGGATTGCCGTCAATAGCCACCCGAGGGCTCCGTCCGGAAGTGCTTCTTTGCCCGGCAGCAAGAGTCTTGCGATAACACCAACGATCAATCCGCCAATAAGCTGTCCAATTATTCCAAACATGTATTTCTCCTTTTTTCGGTTAGATTCCGATCTTCCAAATTAACCCGGTTGTTCAAACTTCGGTTTTTCTGTGTACAAACATTCTAAGCAGACCGTT
>JBGTCS010000392.1:0-4319 GCA_041748715.1 Pyrinomonadaceae bacterium
CATGCTCTCTCTCTTGATTTTCGCTTTCGCATCGGCGTGTGCCTCTGCTGGCATTGCCGTCGACTCGGTTGTCTCGACCTCGAGCGGCGATGCCAAATTCCGCATTGAGACAGTCGCCAGCGGGCTGGTGGTTCCGTGGGGCTTTGCCTGGTTGCCCAATAAAGATTTGATCTTTACCGAACGACCGGGCCGTGTTCGCATTATCGAAAACGGCAAATTAAGAGCGGAGCCTGTTTTTACAGTTCCTGATGTCGAACCAACGAGCGAGAGCGGCTTGATGGACATTTCGGTACATCCGGATTTTGCCAAAAATAGTTTTGTTTATCTGGCTTATTCTTACAACAAAGACGGTCGGCGGGTGAAAGTCGTCCGCTACAAATTCTCAAATAATTCTTTCTTGGATCCAACGATCATTATCGAAAACATTCCGGGTGCTCCTAACCATGCGGGTATGCGGGCCCGTTTTGGGCCGGACGGCAAATTGTATATCACGACCGGCGACGCGACGGATTGGAATTTAGCGCAAAAACTCGATTCGCTTGGCGGCAAAACATTGAGGTTAAACGGCGACGGCACCGTTCCGCAGGATAATCCGTTTGTAAAAACTACCGGAGCTCGTCCAGAGATTTGGAGTTACGGTCATCGAAACGCTCAGGGCCTGGCGTGGCAGCCGGGATCGGGTTTGATGTTTCAAACGGAACACGGGCCAAGTACATTTGAGGGCAAAGGTTCAGGCGGCGACGAGGTGAATATTGTCGAGCAGGGGCAAAATCTCGGATGGTCCGAGATTCATCATTCGCAAAAACGCGAGGGCATGATTTCGCCTTTGCTAGAATATTCCCCGGCCTGCGCGCCGGCGAGCGGGATGTTCTACAACGGCGATAAGTTCCCTGTGTTCAAAGGCAATTTCTTTTTTGGCTGCCTGCGGGGAACCCGGATCATTCGCGTTGTCCTCGACGGGCGAAAGGTGGTCTCGCAGGAAAACTTGTTGGAGGGAGTTATGGGCCGGATTCGCGAAATCGCCGAGGGTCCCGATGGCTATATCTACTTCTCAACCTCTAACCGCGACGGCCGAGGCTCGCCGGCCAAGGACGATGACCGGATAATTCGCCTCGTCCCTATGTTGTAACCGTAGATTTGGACGGGTGCAAATGCTTGTTTTTCGGTCGGTTTTAGAAACCGGAGACCTGTTCGGGCTTTTCTCTTTTCGAACACTTGACCAGGAAGTATTGTTTCAACAGCCAATGACATCAATAGTGACGATCATCGATTGTGGGACCGGAAATCTGAATTCGGTCAAACGGAGCCTCGACATTTTGGGAATAACGCCAAAGGTTTCGTCTGACCCATTGGATATCGCGGATGCCGAGAAAATAATTCTTCCCGGAGTTGGCCATTTTGGAAAGGCAATGGCCAATCTGAAACGGCTAAATTTGATTGAACCTCTGGAACAAGCGGTCCTGATCGATCGACGGCCTATCCTCGGGATCTGTCTGGGAATGGAATTGATGGCAAAAAAAAGCGAGGAGGGAAACGCGTTGGGCCTGGGCTGGATCGATGCTGAGATAGTAAGATTTAACATATCAAATACAGAACGCTATAAAGTTCCCCACATTGGCTGGAATCAGATCAAGATCAATAGGTCCAGTCCTTTATTAAAAGATGTTCCAGACGGATCGGAGTTTTATTTTTTGCACTCATTCCATTTGAAAATCAATGATCCATCGGTTGTTATAAGTGAGTCTCGATACGAGGTTAAATTCGCGTCCTCGATTCAGAAAGAAAATATTTTCGGGGTACAGTATCATCCCGAAAAAAGTCATGATGTCGGACTACAGATACTGAAAAATTTTATTGAGATGTAATGTTTCGACCAAGAATTATTCCTGTTTTGCTGTTAAAAGGTAGCGGCCTGGTGAAAACAATCCGCTTTAAGAGCCATAAATATATTGGTGACCCCGTAAATGCCGTAAGAATTTTTAACGAACTAAAGGCTGATGAATTGGTCTTTCTCGACATCGAAGCCTCAAAAAAAGGGCGGGTGATTTCCCTGGATTTTGTTACAAGAATCGGTGAAGAGGCCCGAATGCCAGTCACCGTCGGCGGCGGGATCCGATCGATCGAGGATATCAGAGCCATTATAAAGGCCGGTGCGGAAAGAGTGGTTATAAATACCCATGCCGTGAAAGATCCTGATTTTATCAGAGAGGCTTCCGACACGTTCGGCTCGACGACCATTGTCGTTTGTATAGACATAAAAAAGAAATTATTCAGTGGCCAGCGAACATGGGTAAAGGGCGGAACCCGATCAACAAATTACTCGGCGACGGCATTTGCTCAACTCATGGAGAGGAATGGGGCAGGAGAACTAATTATTCAATCCATCGATAGAGACGGAACGATGGACGGATATGACATCGATCTGATCAAAAGTGTTTCCACATCTGTAAATATTCCGGTCATCGCATTAGGCGGGGCCGGAAAATTAGAAGATTTCGAAACCGCTTATTCGGTGGGCCACGCCAATGGATTGGCGGCCGGAAGCTTTTTTGTTTATCAAGGAAAAAAACGTGGCGTTCTGATCAATTACCCTGATCGAGACGAGATCACCTTTTGAAAAAGCCATTATGTGCGGGGATCGGGTGCACGGGACCTTGTTCGAATTGAGCATTTTTGCTCCCATTCACGTATAATTCAAGAAAAATAGCCCAAAAACAAATGTTGCCGTTTGACCGGTCAAGACGGATCTTAACCACGGCTCTGTATCAGTATCCTTATGACCAGACGAAGTTATCAGCAATGCAACCGATGTGTTATGGACACGACGGATGTGCAGATTACTTTTGACTCAGACGGTCATTGTAATCATTGCGTTAACTTCCTCGAAAAACGCTCAAAATTTAATTATCAGGGAAGGAAAAGTGACGAAGGGCTCGACCGCCTCGTTGATGATATGAAACGGGCCGGCAAGAGTAACGAGTTTGACTGCATTATCGGTCTGAGCGGAGGAACCGACAGCTGTTATCTGGCCGATGTCATGACCCAAAAAGGACTTCGGCCGCTGGCGGTTCACATGGATAATGGCTGGAACTCTGAGAAAGCGGTCCTGAATATCAAGAACATCACCCGGAAACTTGGGATAGATTACGAAAGTTTTGTACTAGATTGGGGAGAATTCCGAGACCTGCAGCTTGCGTTTTTGCGAGCCTCGGTGCCGGAAGCCGAAACGCCCACCGATCTTGCGATCCCTTCGGCGCTTCACTATTTCGCTGCAAAATATGGGGTCAAATACATTCTTAGCGGCGGAAATCTGGCAACCGAAGGCATTCTCCCAAAAAGCTGGCACTATAACGCAAAAGACCTAAGATATTTTAATTACATTCGAAAGACTTTTGGTGGCGGTGCGGCCAGATCTTTTCCGACGCTTGGCTACAAGAAAGAAATGTATTTCAAGTTGATCAAAGGAATAAACATGGTCTATCCGCTTAATTTTGTTCCTTTTTCTAAGGCGGCCGCAAGCGAGCGTCTTATGGAAAAATTCGATTGGAAGTCACATGGCGGAAAGCATCATGAGTCGCGGTACACAAAATTCATCCAGTCCTATTATTTGTTTGTAAAATTCGGTATTGATTACAGGCGGGCCGGTCTGTCGACTCAGATCTGTACGGGCGAAACCAGCCGCGATGACGCTCTCATGGAATTGGAAAAGACACCGTATGATCCAACTGTTATTGATAAGGACACGGAGTATATCTCGAAAAAACTGGGCATCTCGGTGGTCGAATTCGAAGGCATTATACATTCGCCCGGAAAATGGTACTGGGAATATCCGAACGACGAAAAGAAATTAGGCTTTATCTATGACGCATATCGATCTATTTTTAAGAAGGAAAAGCTTGGTTCGTTTTGAATTTTCTGCTAATTTTCGACAACGTAATCAGCCTTTCGTGTGAGACGGTTTCTCTTGGAGATGAGTGGTTGTATTTTCGGTAACCGAGGTAAATAAATTTGGCGCAGGCGATGAGGCCAATTCGTTTGGGTTATTTACGATAGAAGTCTCATTGCTTTCCGTCTTACCGCTTCTGAAGCGGCTTGGGGTTTTCTTCGGCAGGGTCAAAAACATTCCGTTTATGATCAACCCGAGCCCAATAAAAAATGTCACCGCTCCTAAAAGGAAAAGCAGAAAGGCACCATCGCCCCTTCCATAAAATAAAGTCATCAATAAAAAAATTATCGCCGGAGCGATTCCAACGGCCGAAACCATCATTCCGGCGCGCATACGGCGAAGCCGTTTCTCCTCGGGCGACTCGAGAAACTTT
>JBGTCS010000393.1:0-5597 GCA_041748715.1 Pyrinomonadaceae bacterium
ATCGGCTTTATCGGCGGCGGTGCGATATTGAAGGAAGGAGTAAACGTGCGCGGACTGGCGACGGCGTCGAGCATCTGGACGACGGGCGCGATCGGTGCCGCCGTCGCTTTCGGCCGCGAAGAGATCGCCGTCGTTCTGAGCCTGATCGCTTTTCTCACTCTACGTCTGCTAACTCCAGTCGTGGAAAACGATAGTTACGAGAACCGGAATGAATCTGGAAAAACTGAATAGAGCCTTTCCACGGGAGATCATTAGACCGAGTTCGATGACGGTGCCTGGCTCGGAGTAATGAGGGGGAATGATGGAACGGTTTTTATCGATGCAGACAAAAAGTAGTTCGTCGGTCGGGATCGTCTGGCAAACTCTGAATAATATCATAAACGGGCTTCTTGAGCGTCTGCCGTATCTCGTTATCGCGCTTGTCGTTTTCGTTTTGTTTTGGCTTTTCGGAAGCATTATGCGAAGCATCATAAGCGCGACGGGAACAAAAACCAGACTCGATGTCACGCTTGCCGAACTTTTGGGCAGACGTGCGTCGGTATTATTTATAATTCTTGGCGTTTTTGTCGCCGCGGTAGTGATTTTCCCTGGCTTTAATCCAGGCGATCTTGTAGCCGGTCTCGGCATCACTTCAGTCGCCGTCGGTTTCGCCTTTAAAGGCATCTTGCAAAACTTCTTCGCCGGAATCTTTTTGCCGGCTGAAGATTCTCAATATTTCTTCCAGACGACAACTACGCCCCAGTCCCTTCGCGTGGAAATTCCGAAAGTGCCTACGGCACTCGCGACCGAGCGCAAGACCGACACGATCGGGCGTAGAATGCATCGCGTGCTGACTGATATATCCATCTTTCTAACTTCACTTCAATCCAAAAAACTTTTTGATCGATCTTATCGCTCCTTTTTTGGGAGCGTTTTTGTTTTCGTGGTCGGGGTCGTCGGCGGATTTTAGGGTGACTCGGCGTTCCTCGATCAATTCCGAGATGGATTCGACCAGCGACGGATTGCCTTCGAATATTGGTTTTAGGCCGTTCTTGTCGATTCGCAGAACTTCGGTTTCTTCGTCGGCGATGACGTTGGCTGTGCGGGGTTCGCCGGTCAAGAGGCACATCTCGCCAAAGAAATCGTTCTCGCGGAGAGTATTTACGGTCTTTTCGACATTATTTTCAGGAATTTGAACCTTGACCGAGCCGCGGATAATTACAAACATCGAGCTGCCTTCCTGGCCCAGACGGACGATCGCTTCGTCTGGTGCATAGACGCGCGAGGTCGAAGCCGCAGCGAGGCGTTCGATCTCTTCGTCGCACAGCGGGGCAAATATTGAGACCCGGTTGAGGCGTTCGGTGATCGAGTACATTCTGTCGATCTGATCGGTCTCTTCGGGCTTTGGCTCGACGTGAATGGTCCGGGTCGGGAACGCAAAATCGATACCCTCGCGTTGGAATACGTACCAGACCCGTTGGCGAATCATGGCGTCGGTGTCGTGCTGTTTGGCGAAATCGTCGAGCCAGTATTTAATCTCCCAATCGATGCCGTTATCGCCGAGATTTCGGACGCGGACGACGGGCCGCATTTTTTTCGAGACGTTGTCGACCTGCCGGACGGCTTCGCGCACGACCTGGATCGTGTGGGCCGGCGAATTGGAATAAAGCGTGTTAAAGAAAACGTTTCGAGCGTTGAGATTGCCCTTTGGAGCAACCTCGATCGTTTCTTTGCCGAGCACGGAATTGCTGATCACAAGCAGCGTATTTCTAAATGTGCGGATCGAAACACCGCGCCACGATACATTTTCGACCACGCCCTCGCCCCGTCCCGAAATTATAACAACATCACCAACCTGAAATGGCTGATCGGCCTGCAAAGCGAGTCCGGCGAACAGATTCCCAAGCGTGTCCTGCAGCGCCAGACCGACGACGATACCGAGGATCGTCGAGCCGGTAAATAGCGGTGCTAACGGGACGTCGGGGTAATGTGTCTGAAAGATTATGAAAAACGCGACGATATAGATGATTATCGAGAGGACGGTCTTTATGATCGACGACGCCTCGCCCTGTGTCGTATTGCGATAGACTGTGCGCGAAAACAAAAACAGGACGAACCGTACCGATGCGATCACGAGAGCCATGCCGATGACGATCTTAATGATCAACAACAGATTTGACGCAAGGCTGACCAATGTCTCGATCATCGCATCCGGCTTTCCACCGTCTGCCATCGCAAGGACCCATTTCTTATCAGCCAGGATCCCAAAACGGGACATTAGCGTAACCCGAACGATCTCTTCCAGAGAAGGTAATATCGCCAGGATCAGTGACAGCACCCCGGCGAAAACGAGGAAATAGATCGCCTTTTTTTGAATCTCAGAATTGGGCATATTTTGAGCTAAAACATATCAGCAATTGTTTTCCCGATCAATGCCAGCGAGAGCAGCGAGATGATGACGGTTATCGTCCACGCGACGATATTAAATATCCGCGAGTTCTTGTGTTTGCCCATGATCTCTTCGTTATTGGCCAGCGAAACGATTGCGATCAGGATGATTGGTAACAGAAGTCCGTTTACGGTTTGAGTAAGCAAAAGGAGTTTGATTTGGGGAATGCCGGGGAGCATGGCGACAAAGGCTCCGATAAAAATCAGTGCCGAGAAAATGCCGATGAATATTGGTGCTTCGCGAAACGAACGCGAAAGGCCTTTTTCAAAACCAAGTGCCTCGCTCAAGCTGTATGCGGTCGCCAGCGGCAAAACTCCCATCGCCAGCATGGCCGCCCCAAACAATCCGATCCCAAATAGATATTTCGCATAAACGCCCGCGATCGGTGCAAACGCCTCGGCGGCCGTAGCGGCCGAATCGATCGTGGTGATGCCCTGACTGTGCAGCGTCGCGGCCGATGTGATCACGATAAATGCGGCGATAACGCATGCAAACAGCGTCCCGACGATCACATCCGCACGGACGATCGAGAGGTCCTCGACATCCATCTGTTTTTCGACGACCGACGATTGCACGTAAACCTGCATAAATGGCGTTATCGTCGTTCCGATCAGGGCCATGACCATAAACAGATATCCGGTATCCGTGCTGAACGTGGGCTCGACGAGCGAGGTGCCGACCGCTTCCCAGTCTGGCGCCGCCAGATAGGCCGATGCCACATACGCAAGAAACACCAGCGACATCGCCAAAAAAACTCGCTCGACACGTTTTTGCGAACCTTTTACGACGAGCCACCAGATAAATACAGCGCTCGCCGGTATGGTAAAAAACCTCGGGATCCCAAAAAGCTCGGACGCTTGGGCGATACCGACAAATTCAGAGATGATAACGCCCGTATTGGCCAGTAAAAGGGCGACCATCACAAGCGCGGTCCAGCGTACGCCAAACTGTTCGCGGATGAGGTCAGCCAATCCCTGGCCCGTCACGACGCCCATTCGCACGCACATTTCCTGCACGACGATGAGGCCGATTATCATTGGAATGAAAGTCCAGAGCAGGGAATAGCCGTATCCGGCACCGACGCTTGAATATGTGGCGATACCGCTGGCGTCGTTACCCGCATTGGCGGCGATGATGCCGGGTCCGAGGATTGAGAGATAGACTAGGAAGCGATATTCAGAGAGGCTTCGACGGAGGCGTACCGGGCCGCGGCGCACACGCTGAACTAACTTTTTCAATGAAAAGCGTGACAGATCCATTTCTACTACTACCTTCGTCGTTCATTCTCAATTTTGGCCGCGAAAAAAAACTATAACTCTTTTGGGTTAAATAGAAAAGTCGCTTTTATGCACGCGCGGAATTTGTCGCTCAGGGCGACATTTGCTAGAGTTTCGATTATGAAAAACACATCGGCTAGGTTTGCTTTTGCGGCAATATTTGTCTTTTCGCTTGTTATTTCGCTGCTTCCGGGCCGTCAGCCCGTTTACGCGGCCGGGCCGGAACCCGTTCGAGGTAAACACGCGATGGTCGCGTCGCAGCACGAATTGGCGTCCAAAATCGGAGCTGATGTGATGAAGCTCGGCGGAAACGCTATCGATGCCGCGATCGCCGTCGGATTAGCTCTTGCGGTCGTATATCCCGAAGCCGGAAATATCGGGGGCGGCGGTTTTATGCTTATCCGCACTGCGAAAGGCGTAAACCGCGCTATCGATTACCGCGAGATGGCGCCAAAGGCGGCCGATCGTGACGTTTACGTCGACAAGGACGGCAATCTGATCCGCGGCGAGGGTTCATCGACCGTCGGTTATCGAGCGTCGGGCGTTCCCGGAACGATGGCCGGGTTTGACCTGGCATTCAAGAAATACGGTTCGGGTAAGGTGAAATGGAGCGATCTCGTCCGCCCGGCTCGTCTGCTGGCTCAAAATGGTTACGTCCTTTCGTACCGATTGGCCGAGCTTTTTAAATCGTATGAGGGAACGCTTTCGAAGTATCCGGAAAGCAAACGCATCTTTTTGAACGGCGGTAAATTTTATTCCGAAGGCGATCTGTTTCGCCAGCCGGACCTGGCGCAGACCCTTGCCCGGATAGAACGGATAGGGGCGACTGAATTTTACACCGGACTGACGGCAAAAATGATCGCCGACGATATGAAGGCCAATAACGGCCTGATCACGCTCGATGATCTAAAGAATTATAAGGCCAAGGAGCGAACCGCGTTGACGGGGAATTATCGCGGCCACGAGATAATCTCGATGCCGCCGCCGAGTTCGGGCGGGATCGTCATGCTTGAGGTTTTGAATATGCTCGAGGCGTACGATATGCGCAAAATGCAGCATAATTCGGCGGCAAAATATCACGTCTACACCGAGGCCAGCCGCCGTGCGTTTGCCGACCGTGCGGAATATATGGCCGACCCGGATTTTGCGGATGTTCCCGCCGCCGCATTGATCGACAAAAAATATGCCGAAAAACGCCGCTCGACGATCGATCTCAAAGCGGCGACCGCGAGCCAGACAATCGGGCACGGCCATCCGTCCGCCGAATCGATGGATACGACGCATTACACGGTCGTAGATCCGGCCGGTAACGTGGTTTCGAATACCTACACTATCAATGACCTATACGGTTCGCGGGTCACGGCCAAAGGCACCGGAGTTTTGCTCAATGATGAGATGGACGATTTTGCCGCCAGGCCGGGAAAAGCGAATATGTTCGGGCTGATACAGGGCGAACGCAATCGTGTTCAGCCGGGCAAACGCCCGCTCTCGTCGATGACGCCGACTATTGTTTTGCGAAAGGACGGATCGGTCTGGTTTGCTCTCGGTGCACGCGGCGGCCCGCGCATCATCTCGGCGGTGATGCAATCAGTCATCAACGTCATCGACTACGACATGGATATCCAGCGTGCGATTGACACACCGCGAATACATCACCAGTGGTTTCCCGACGAGATATTGTATGAACCGTACGGCCTGTCGCCTGATACGCTATCGATCCTTACCGGATACGGCCACAAATTTACCGGAAGCCCGGGAAACATTGCTTCCGCGACAGGTATCATGATCGATGGCAAGGGAGTTCGACTCGGAGCGATTGATTCGCGGAGCGACGGAATGGCGGTCGGGTATTAAAGAGTTTCGTCGTGTTCCAGAAGTTTTGTCGTTCCCTC
>JBGTCS010000394.1:0-5584 GCA_041748715.1 Pyrinomonadaceae bacterium
GCGAGAAAGTAGCGATACCACGGTGATAAAATAAGCGGCATTTGCTCTTTGACGCTGGTTTCTACCCGAGCAAAATCTTTACGCTGCGGTTCGTCGAGCTTGGCCCGTCGATCAGACAGCATTTCCTCGACCTTTTGTTGGGCCATTTTATCAACGGGCTCGCTCTTAACAATTGCAAAAAGGCTCTTTTGAAAATCGAGCGTCTGAGCGATCGCATCAGGTTTCGCTCCGCTTCCTTTTTGCAATAACGCCAGTTGCGTCAAGACCACATTTTCGCCGGTTTGCCCCGTACCTGCGAGCATAACGATAAACGCGACATCGTTTGATCGGACGGCTGCTATCGGCGCAATTATTCCGCCTTCGCTGTGTCCGATCAAACCGATCTGTTTTGTGTTTATTTCACTGCGGGTTTTTAGATATTCGACTCCGGCCAACACGTCGCCGACAAAATTATCGGTCGTCGGCGTTAACGAGCCCAGATCCGAACCGCCGATCCCGCGATCATCAACACGCAAAACCGCGATGCCTCGCCGGGTCAGATAATCGGCCAAAACGAGAAACGGGCGGTGTCCGAAAACGGTCGAATCGCGATCTTGCGAACCGCTTCCGGATATCAAAACCACCGCCGGAAACTTTCCCTCGCCCGGTGGAACACTCAAGGTTCCGGCCAGTTTCACGTTATCTTTTACGTTCTTGTAACTGACTTCGTCCTCGGAGTATGGATACGGCCCGGTCGGGTCCTGCCGCCGTGTATTTTTTGGTATTTCTGCAATTCGCCTGAATACGAAAGGTGTGGAACGTGCCCCCTGTTTGAATGTTCCGCTGATCTCGTCGCCTTTTTCGTTAAACGTTCCTTCATAGCTCATCCCAAATTGAGCGGCAGAAAAACTCATCTTATCACCGGCAAGCGTTACCGTGTCGATTGGCAAATCCTTTGCCCCCTGATCGATACTGTCGAGTTTTGCGGTGTAACCGTCGACGGTTTTTACCACTTTTAGAACAAACCGCATCTTTATTCCGCTTACGTCAAGCGTTGCAAGCCAATTTCCCTCGATCTCGCGGTTTTCATTTTGCGCTGAAATCGGCAGAGCAAAGACGGTGACGATCAACAGAGTGTTCAATATAATGGTTAAGTTTTTCATTTTCATTTCTCCCTTTTTAGATTTATCGTCCGCCGCTCAATTTTGAAATAAGTTCGATGATTTCGAGTACTCGGTCAAAATTTAGAATAATTATGATCGGCAAAATGATCAGCGGCAGAATGCCGAGAACTAAACCGGCTTTTGCCCAAACGCGGTGTTCGGTCAAGGCCGGTTCGGGGTTTTTTCGCAGAGCCAGCCAGGCGAATAAAATCGCCAAGATCGCTTTTTCGAGTCCCAAGAGACTGATAAAACAGCTAATTCCCAAGATCAGCGAGGCGGTGGCGAAGGCGTATTTTTGCCCTAGAATCGACGATTGTTTTATTTCAAGTTCATGCATAGTTTTATCTCTCCGGTACAAGTTCCGTATTGATTTTGAACGGATTTTCTCGCAGTCCCAGGAAAAGTCCGACGATCAGAAAGAGCGGAACGAATTTAAACGCCATGCCGAGATCCCGTTCGGGAAGCATTTCCAGCAGCCGGTAAATAACAAGAAGCGTTGTTAACAGTGCAAAAGGTTTCCAACCGATCAGTGATGGGGTTTTTGTGAGGATCTGTTTTTCGATCACCGGCCATAAATCCGCATCTTGTTCGAGCCGAGATTGTCGATTTAGCAAACTATTCATATCGAGCATCTGCTCAATATCTCGTCGGCAGTTTTCGCAGGCAGCTACATGCAAATCCATATCTCTGACGGTAACTTTCAGTTCTTCGCCATCAAACTCGGCCATTTTGGCCATTAATATTTCGTCACAGTTCATCTCGTTCATAATCGACACCTTTTACTTTCCCATTAGTTTTGCCTGCAACTGTCGGCGGGCGTAAAAAAGCCGGCTCATAACCGTTCCTCGCGGAATTTCCAGGCGTTCGGCGATCTCCTCGTATGAAAGACCGTCCAGATATTTCAAAGTAATGATTTCCCGGTCATTCTTATCGAGCGAAAGCAACGCCTGTTCGAGGGCAAATCTTTCTTCGTCCGGCACACTTGCCGACGGGGCGATAATTTCGGTTTCCTCAATACTTTCCGTTTCTCGTCTTTTCGCGGTCATTTTGTAACAGCGGTTGCGGAGCAGCACATAAAACCAGGGATAAAATCGTCGCGCCGGGTCAAAAGTTTTTAGCGACCGAAAGGCGTCAATATATGCCTCCTGGACCGCGTCCAGTGCATCTTCGCGATTGCCGAGAATGGCGACGGCGTGTCCGACGGCCTGTTTCTGATAACCTTCGACCAAATGGCGAAAAGCGTCGGTTTCGCCATTCAAACACCTTTTAATTGTCGCCGAGTCGTCCATCATTGCTGCTCATACTAACGTATCCGAATACGGCGCAAAATATTCAAAAATAAATTGTCAGCGGGGAATACTGTTAAATCTATTTTTGTAGGGACTAAAAAACAAGGAAAGTTACCCAACAAGCTAGCAGTTGCAGTTCTTAATCACAGCCTGGCAATGTTAGCTTGCTAGCTTTTCTTACATGCAATACTAAACTCCCTTGAGCGATTTTGTGTTGATAAAATTCAAACGCACTCGACATTACTTGCGTCCGAGCCCACTAGGGAAGCGTATTGAAAATGGTTTGCAATGCAAACTAGTAGTTGACAAAGATTCGTTTGTGATCTATACCTATAAACTGGTTTGAATTGCAAACCAATATTTTAGGAAAGTTGAGAGGAAAATAAATTATGAAAAGCGAACGTAAAGAAATCGAATATGTTACGAAAATTTCCGGTTTCGGGTATGGCTTACCGTGGGTTGTTTGGGGATTAATCGGTTTATTTCCACCCGTGTGGGGATTCGTGGTCAGCCCGTTGCTGGCACGCTTCAATATTTCCAGCGGAACAATAGATGAGGCTGTCCTTTGGTCATTGGCTTTATTTATTGCTTTGGCAATCTATTTAACCGTTTTCACGTTGAAATTTTACCGCCGAACTTACGGACGAGTTCGCATTGAAAAAAAAGAAAGGCTGATAACCGAACTGAAATATTCGCTCTATATGTTACCGGTTATTCTCACTTTTACTGTCGGACTTTGGATGGATAGAAATATGCATCCGCCGACGAGCGTTTCATTTCTTTGCCTCGCAGGTTTTTCTTTCGTTCTCTGGTTTGCCAAAGGTCGAGGGATTTCAAACCATCAACTTTGGCTCGGAATTATCATTTTATTGCTAAGTCTGTTTCCGCTGTTTAATTTCGAGCGAAACGAAGAAGTGTTTGGTTTTAGCACACTCGATTATGCCAGTTTGTTAACCGGAATATTTGGTTTGATCTTGGTAATAGAAGGCATCTTCGACCATTTAATTCTTACACGAGTGCTTAAATCGTTGCCAAGTGAGGAGGAAGAATATGAGTTTGTTTAAGGAGATAACCGAACTCGACAAACTGCTTCACGAGCCTTCGCGTCTGGCGATTATGACCGCGTTATCGAACTGTGAAAGCGCGGACTTCATTTTTCTCCAGCGTCTGACTGGAATGAGCAAAGGAAACCTTTCCAGCCATTTGTCAAAACTCGAAGAAGCAAATTTAGTAGAAATTCAAAAAAGTTTTGTCGGGAAAATTCCAAATACAAATGTGAGTTTAACTAAAGAAGGGCTGAAAGCAATCAATGAGCATTGGGAGAAACTCGAAGAACTGCGAAACGGTTCAAAAACTTGGAAACCTGAACATGAAACAAAAGCTTTATAAATTATAGGAGCAATTATGAAAAAACTGATTTATCGTCTAACGGCCCCACTGATTCTTTCAATGGCTTTATTGCCAACGATTTTAGCGCAGACCGCCGCGAAAGGCTCTATCGAAGGCGATTGGCTGAGCACCGTTGAAGCGAGCGGAATAAAACTAAGACTCGCGTTGAGAGTTACAAAAACCAGCGACGGAACGTTTGCCGCCAAGTTTGACAGCATCGATCAGGGCGCAAACGATTTGGATATTGAAACGATCACCCAAAAAGACAGTGCAATTCGATTTGAAGCGAAAAACCTTGGTTTGGATTACGAGGGAACGCTCAACGAAAAGGGCGACGAGATCGTCGGACAGTTAAAAACGGGAGCGGGTTCGATGCCGGCGGTTTTCAAACGCACAATTGTCGTCCCCACACTCGGCCGTCCACAAGATCCAAAGAAACCTTATCCTTACAATGAGGAAGACGTTAGCTACAGAAACACCAAGGATAACTTGAAGTTAGCAGGAACGCTGACACTGCCGCGAACGAAAGAAAAAAGTCCGGCGGTGATTTTGATTACGGGAAGCGGGGGACAGGATCGCAACGAAACCGTAGCCGGGCATCGTCCGTTTCTCGTACTGGCCGACTATCTGACCCGTCGCGGAATCGCCGTTTTGCGCGTGGACGATAGAGGCATGGGACTTTCCGAATTAGGTTCACCGACCGAGACGAGCGAAAATTTCGCAGGTGATGTACTCGCCGGAATCGAATATCTGAAAAGCCGGAAAGAAATCAATCCGAAACAAATCGGACTCATTGGGCATAGCGAGGGCGGAATGATCGCGCCGATGGTTGCCGTGCGCTCGAAAGACGTGGCATTTATCGTCTCGATGGCTGGTTTGGGTCAAACTGGCGAAAATGTACTTTACACGCAAACCGAATTGCTACAAAAAGCGGGCGGAGCGTCGCCCGAGATTATCGCGCAAACGAGCGCCGCGCTGAAAAATATGTTTAAGATCTTGAAGACCGAACCTGACAACAAAATTGCCGAACAGCGAATCCTCGAAGCTTTTAATAAGCAAAAAAGCGCGATCAGCGACGATAAGAAAAAGACATTTGCTCTGGTCGAAGAGTCTTTGGTTGGGCGAATTCCGCTCTTTTCCTCGTCGTGGTTCCGTTATTTTATCGCTTACGATCCGTACCCTACACTCAAAAAAGTGAAAATTCCGCTGCTGGCGGTTAACGGCGAAAACGATTTGCAGGCACCAGCAAAAGAAAATTTGGAATTAATTGCCGCCGCGCTCAAAGCTGGAGGAAACAAGGACTACACAATCAAATCTTTCCCAAAGCTCAATCACTTATTCCAAACCAGCCAAACCGGAATGGTGATGGAGTATGGCGAAATCGAAGAAACGATCGCTCCCGAAGTGTTGGAAACAATTTCAAATTGGATTTTGAAACGCGCCCGCCCCGTTCGAGTGCAGCGGATTGTTCGGCGGCTGGATTGAGAAATTCACGAGCTTTTATTCTTTCATCCAGAGCATTGGTTCCCGCCTACCGCGACTGTCCCCATTGCGGATTCCACAATGCACGTGCCGATAAAATGGCCGGGAAGATCGTGGTCACGTGGAGAGCGATGAGCGTCCAGACAAAGAAAAAGACTCCGCTGGAATTGAATATCTCGCCTCAGAGATTTTACTCTGCCAATTTAAGGTTTTTGAGAGCGGCGGTATTACGAGGATTTTCTGTAACGCCATTAAATAAAAGCCACAGAATCGATGGAATCA
>JBGTCS010000395.1:0-2542 GCA_041748715.1 Pyrinomonadaceae bacterium
GCTGCCGCTTTCCTTTGGTGTTGACGCATATTGGACGGAAGAATCGACAAATGTCGCGGGTTCGATGGTCGATGCGGCATATATCGAGAACGCGAAGCGGGGCGGTGTGAATGGCCGTGCCGCTATCTCATACATCATTCCGTACGAAACCGATTCGACCAGTGCCATGGTCATGCGGCTTTTGCAGAACAAGTTCAATGTCGCGGTCGCCACACGCCAGCTCAATGCCGGCGGACGCAATTGGAAGGCAGGGACATTCGTTGTCCGCGTTTCCCGAAATCCCGAGTCTATCCATGAGACCATCGCCAGATTTTCGCGGGAGATGGGCGTAAATGTCACAGCGGTCAATTCCGGATTTTCCGAAGAAGGTGATACGAGCGTTGGCGGCGAAGCAGTTATTTCACTGCGCGAACCAAAGATCGCCATCGCCGCCGACGAAGGCGTCACGCAGGAATCTTACGGAGCGATATGGTGGACATTCGATAAATATGGCGTCAAGTTTACGCCTATGACCATCGGCTCGATACGAGGCGGCGGGCTAAAGGATTACAACGTGCTGATAATCCCGGAGGGATCTGCGAGCCGGTATATGGGCTCTTTTGGAGCGGGCGGTGTCTCGGCCCTCAAGGATTTTGCCTCTAAAGGCGGAACGATCGTCACTATCAGCGGAGCGTCCGTTTTCGCAGCATTGAAAGACGTTGGTTTGACCTCATCAAAACTGGTTGGCAGCGACGACGACGAGGACAAAGGCAAGGTAGCCGGAGAAAGCAAAGAATCGAATGCGTCGCCCACACCAACGCCGGAGGAAACCCCTTCGCCCTCAGATTTTAAGTCGGACCGAGCCGAAGGCATTGCCCCGAGCCTGCCGCCGATAGCATCGCCGTCGGCCAATGCCAACATGGTGCCCGAAGCTCTTCCCGGTGCGATAATGCGGGCGACCGTCGACCGTACAACATACCTGACCTATGGCATCGACCGCGACGAAATGCCTGTCTTGCTGGCGAGCGGCTATTTTTTCCGGCTTTCAAAAGAAGGGACCAATGCATTGATCTTCGGGGTGAACCCAAAAAAGCCGCTGACAATTTCGGGTTTCGTTTGGGAGGGCAATACCGAACGCCTCTTAAAGGGCACGGCCTACGTCATCGACGAATCAATGGGCAGCGGCCATGTCGTACTTTTTGCCGAGGATCCTTTTTTCCGCGGTATGACCCGTGCAAATACCCGGCCATTTTTTAACGCAATAGTTTTTAACGGAATATTCTAATGTTCACAATACGAGCAGCTTTTAGCGACGACATTGAGATTAAATCAAGCATGGCAAGTGTTCACGAATTTTTCTTGGACGTCGGGAATTTTGCGGACCTCATGCCGGGCATTCTACAGATCCATACCGACGCAAAAGGCGTGGCCCACTGGAAAGTCGAAGCCGAGATACCGATGGTCGGCAAATTACTGCAAAGCTTTGCGGTTGAACTTGAAGAAAGCACCAAAGACAGGGTGGAATGGTCGCCGGCGAGTACCGAGGCTAATAATTTCCTACGATATTCGGCGGACTTTCTCGAAAAGGCTAAAGACGTAACGGCGGTACGTTTCTCCCAGGCCGTCGAACTTCGCCGCAAATCCGGCCGGGAACTGCATTTCCTGGCTGGTCTGGCCGGCGAATCGCTGATCAGCAGCGAAATGACAAAACGAATCACCGAAATGATTCGCGTTTTTATTGATAAGGCAAAGGAAAGGTTGGAAAAGTAACTGGGAAAGATATCGTCCGCTCGAATTGTTGTGATATCGCTTTAAACCACTGATCATTCTTGACTTACCTTGCCAAGTTAGTTAGGCTTCAGAGGATTCAACACCGCACCACCCAGGAGATCTCACAATGAAACAACCTATCGTACTTACGATAATTCTCTCTCTTTTAATGACGACAACTTTATTCGCCGCAGGCCTTGATGGCAAGAAGGCTGCTTATCAAGGCGGAACTACAAAAGACAAAGACTTTCCAGGCATGAATAAACCGCCGGAAGGCACACTCAATCTCGATGATCAGAAAGAATTGAGATTTGAATACGTATCCAACAAAACACCAAAAACTTACGCAATTCCCTTTGACCAGATAATTGATATCGAATACGGTCAAAAAGCGGGCCGCAGAGTCGGAGCGGCAATTGCGACAGCGATCCTGCTTTCTCCTGTTGGCCTTTTTTTATTATTCTCAAAGAAACGAAAACACTTCGTCACGATCGGCTACAAAGGGTCCGACGGAAAAGAAGAAGTAGCGATTTTTGAACTCGGGAAGGACATCATAAGAACCAGCTTGCCGATCCTCGAAGCGAGATCCGGCAAAAAGATCGAATATCAGGACGAGCAAGCGAAAAAAGCAAGCAAGGGAAATTAAGACCAAATCGGCTCCCCAAACTTAAGTAATCGCTCCGCCGTCCACTATCACGACTTCGCCGCTCATAAAGCTGTTGCGGTCGCTGGTCATAAAGGCTGCGTATTCGGCTAGTTCTTCGGGGCGGCCGACCCGGCCCTTGGCAACCCA
>JBGTCS010000396.1:0-7220 GCA_041748715.1 Pyrinomonadaceae bacterium
GATCACGAGTATTATCGGCGAACGCGGCTTTAGACATTTCCCGGTTGTCGCGACATTTGGCATCTTGATCCTCGTTTCTAATCTGATGGGCCAATTCCCGATGTTCATGTCGCCGACCGCTTCGGTAAATGTGACCTTCGCACTCGGAATCTCATCGTTTGTCTATTACAACTACGTCGGGATCAGCGAAAACGGGCTGTTGGGACATATTGGGCACTTTGCCGGTCCCAAGCTGCCGTTACTAATGGCCATCTTTATTACGCCGCTGATATTTGTGATCGAGATTATCAGCAGTTCGATCAGGCCGTTTACGCTCGGTGTTCGTCTATTTGCGAACATGTTCTCGGATGAGAAGGTTTTTCTCGAGATCACAAATATCGCACCGCCATTTACGCACTTTATCGTGCCATTGGTCATAACGTTTCTCGGCGTTTTCGTTGCGTTTGTTCAGGCATTTGTATTTACACTTTTGTCGATGATCTATATCGGCGAAGTTTCGCATGATTCGCATGGTCACGATGATCACGCCAACGATGCCCACGGCGAACCGGCCCCGGCACATGCATAAAGTTTCGAAGTATCCGCTTTTTGCAGGTACCGTTCGATAAAGGCTGAGATCGAGTCGATTTGAAAACTTGCGTTTTATAGCAACTATGCCCGCACGCAACAGGAGACGCGGACTCTACGGAGTATAAAATCCGCGGCATACCGGAAGTGAGGCGAAATAATACCCGGGCCTATGGGCCGGCAGGTTGAGATCGCGGCTGGATCAAAAGTCTTCTGACTAATTAAAAAAGGAGATAAAAGATGAATAAATTTAAATACGTTTTATTTGCGACGGCAGCGATCGCTTTGATGTCGGTTGCTGCTATGGCACAGACCGGTGCCGCCGACAACGAATCGACCGTGAGCGCTGCTAAAGCGATCGGCGGCGGTATCGGATTTGGTTTGGCCGCCGGATTGGCTGGTATCGGCCAGGGCCTGGTTGGTTCGCGTGCCGCTGAAGGTGCTGCTCGTAACCCCGGTGCGGCCGGTACAGTTCAGACGATGATGATCATCGCCCTGGCACTGATCGAGTCACTCGTTCTTTTTGCACTGCTGATCGTTTTCGTCAAACTTTAATCATAGAAGTGTGGTCAGTGGCCAGTGGTCAGAGATCGGTAGTCAGAGAACAGTGGAGCACGTAGGTAACGAAGACGTGCAACCTCCACCTGTGATAACTGACCACTGTACACTGCCCACTGGCCACTTTATTTGCAACTTGATACGGATTTCGACGTTCTAATAACTGATGATCAACGACATTTTAGGAAAATTGATTGCTGATAAATATCAGATCGAGAGTCTCATTCGCGAGAGCGAATCGGGTGATCTGTACATCGGACGACACGAAGTGCTGGACAAACCGGTGACGGTAAAGATCTTGTCCACTGCACTTGCTATCGATGCGCGTTGGGTAAAGCGATTTGTTGACCAGGCCCGTGCGGCATCCGCACTGACACATCCGAACATTCTGAATATTACTGATTTTGGCACGGATGTTAAGAGCGTTTCCTATGCCGTATTCGAACCGGTCGACGGTCCAACGCTTCACGACGCAATCGCCGGAGAATCGCCCTTTGATCAAAAACGTTCCCTCGAGATCGCCCGGCAGATCGCGGATGCCGTCGCCGCCGGCCATGCCAAAAAAGTCGTTCATGGCGGGCTGGATCCAAAGAATATTTTTCTCAATGACGGCGATGCGGTCAAGGTTTATGATTTTGGCCGAGACCCGCTGAACGTTCCACGCGACGCCGATCCGCGGTATCTGGCTCCTGAGCAATGTAACGCATTTCCGGCCGCGGACGAGCGTTCGGATGTCTATTCGCTCGGAGTGATGCTTTATGAGATGTTGAGCGGATCCGTGCCCTATGATGGGGCAACGGCAGCCGCGGCCCTTGCAAAACAAAATTCCGAACCGCCGCCTCCGCTTTCGGCCTTTCGCCGCGACCTGAATCCCGAGATCGAACCGATTGTTCTGACGGCGATGGCCGCCGACCCGGAACGTCGTTATCCAAATATGGCGGCATTCGCCGAAGATCTCGAAATATTGTCCGGCCGGATCGGCTTGCCCGCTAAGACTGCGGCGGCGGCGGCCGGTGATGCACCGCCTCGGAATATGTGGCAGACGGCCTTTATAGTTTTGGCCGGGATATCAATCCTTGCGGTGGCGTTTATTTATGCGACATCGGTTCGAAAAACCGACCCGACAGCTCAACTCGTTGCCGATGCTGGCAGTTTGCCGGTTCAGCCGATAGGGCCAGCGACAGGAGCTCAGGAAGAAAGTCTCGCAAAATTACCGGCGATGACCGAGGCCGAAATTCTGGCGTCTTCGGCCGCTATGGACCAGCCGCCGGGAACTCTGCCGGGCGGTGACGGCTATAACGCCTGGGCCAATGGCGGTGTCCCGCCGGCCGGCGCTCCGCTAAACCAGAATGTTCCACCAGTCGGTTATGTACCGCCGGGCGGACAAGTCTATACGATCGATCCGTACACCGGAAGTCAATTTATGCCTCAGGACGGAGGCGTGATACTTGTCCCTGTGCCCGCGAATCCCGAATCCGGCATCAAACCGACACCCACGCCAAAGGCCCCGGCTGGAAACACAGCCGAACAGCCGACGGCGGCACCCGGCACTACTCCAAAACCAATGGCGACACCGCCTCCAAAGAATGTCAAAACTCCGGCGAACCAACCAAAGGATGAAAAGTCGGCTCCGGCAACTAAATCCGGCAGTTCGGATAAACCCGATGAGTCCGAAATGAACCTCTAGAAATTTAACCCAGATTCGGCGTTAGGCATTTTTGAGATTGAAGACCAGTGCACAAGCCCGCGCGTAAGCAAGGGCGATACATCCGAGTCAGGTTTTGCTGGGAGGCGTGACCTCCGAGCTGCGCGATACGCCCTTGTTTACGCGCGGGCTTGCGCACGGAATCGGAGATTTTACGCTAATGACGAATCCGGGTTTATCGCGGGACTTCTACCGTTTTAATAATGTCCGAGATCACGGCGTCGGCGGTCGCACCGTCGAGTTCGGCTTCGGAACGCAACGCCAGGCGATGCCTGAGTACCGGTAAAGCGACATCGCGAATATCGTCCGGTGTCGGAAAATCCCGACCGCGAATCGCCGCAAGAGCCTTTGAACATAGCAGCAAAGCAACCGACGCACGCGGACTTGCTCCGTAGAGTATCGTCGGATGCGTTCGTGTTTTGCGAACCAGCTCGACAATATATTTCTGCACACCCGGTTCCATCTGCATCCGGCGAACTTCACTCCGACATCGCTCGATAAGCGTCGGATCCGATAGCGGAGCGATTTGGACATTTTCCAGATGCCTCGAATTAAAACCCGCGTCCCACCGGGCACCGATCTCTTCTTCGTCCTTTTGTTCCGGATAATCGATCAAGATCTTCATCAGAAATCGGTCCAACTGGGCCTCCGGCAAAGGGTAGGTTCCTTCGTATTCAATCGGATTTTCGGTGGCGAGCACAGTGAAAAGCTTGGGCAATGGGTAACGTTCGCCATCGATCGTCGTCTGCCGCTCCTCCATAGCCTCGAGTAACGCGGCCTGGGTTTTTGGTGGCGTCCGATTTATCTCGTCCGCAAGCAGAATATCTGTAAATATCGGCCCGTGCCGCATACCAAACTGCGACGTCTGCATATTAAAAACATTGGTGCCGGTTATGTCGGACGGCATCAGATCAGGCGTAAACTGAATGCGCGAATACTGGGCTCCGATAATATGAGCCAGGGTTTTGACCGTCAGGGTTTTAGCAGTTCCCGGCACTCCCTCGATCAGGGCGTGGCCCTCGGCCAAAACTGCGACCAGTATCTGCTCGATAACGTCATCTTGTCCAACGATCGTCTTTCGCAGCTCGTTCAGAATATGTGCAACTGTAGAAGGTGTATAAGTCAGCATCGTTTGTTAAGTTTGAAATAGTTCCGCCTTATAAAAAGTCGTATAGCATTTTTATCGCCAGCAATAGAACCGCCGTCAAAAATATTCGTCGCAGCCAGAGGTCATTCAATCTGCTCGCAAAATGTGCTCCGACGAACGCACCGACAAACATCGTGATACCCAGAATAATACCCAGCCGGTAGTCGACCAAACCTTGCCACATAAAAATGGCCGTCGCGATCGACGATGAAAAAACATTTATCAACTTGGTCGAAGCAACCGCCTCACTATATTTCATGCCATAGATCCCGACGCAAACAGCCGTCAGGATCGTGACGTACCCGCCGCTAAAAAGCCCGCCGTAGATACCGAGCAGGAAAACCAGAGCGTAAGTTAGCGGCCGAGCATAAGACGTTTCAATCGCGGCCGGGACGACTCCGGAATCGCGTTTAACCAGCGTAAAAATGACCACGGCGATCATTCCAAAGGTTACGACCAATTTAATTCCCTGATTGCTGATAATACCGACGAGGAGCGCCCCGATCGCGGAGCTTATGATCGTCAATGCTATCAGCGGCGAGACCTTTTGGTAATTGATTTTTTGCTGTCGGATGAAAGGTATCGCACCGCCGACCGACATGAATACAAGACCAAACATATTGGTCGCGACCGCCACCCTCGGATCGATGCCGACCTGAAACATTGCCGGAACGGCTATCAGGGAATTGCTTCCGGTGACAACGCCGACAACGCTCGTCGTAAAAAAGATTGTGATCAGCACGATCAGGGCTTCGGTTGTCATCAGTGTAACTTTGTTTTCCCGGTACGCGTCATGCCGAGCTTTTGCTCGATCTCGCGAAGTTTGGCGGCGAGCCGCAAAACCTGGCGTTTGTTGGTCGGCTCGCCGCGGATGATCTCTTCGCATTGGTGCAGAGTTTGCTCAGTCTTTGAGCGATCCAACCCTGCCCGCTCGGCGATCAGTATCGCGATTTCCCCGCTTTTGGCCGTAAAGTAATCGAGGCCGAAGTAACGGGCCGCCCGGCGTCTAAAGTCGTTGTAAATATTCTCGATCGCCAGGTCAAAGGCTTTTGTTCGGATCTGAAGATCGGCCATCGCGGCGACATATTCGAGTTTTGAAAGCCGGTTCGCCTCAGGTTCCGGAACCGGTCGGGCAAACCGCCTGCTCTGCGAAAAGAACACAAACCCGGCGAGGATCGCCATCTGCACAAAAATTGCGACGACTGGTGTGCCCTCAAAAAACTGCAAAAATCGATTATTGTCCGTGCCAAATCCCTGATGATATTCGTCAAATGCAATTATCCCGTCGCCCGCCGCAACCAGATTAAGTGCAAGCTGGGCATTATCAACCAGCGAAACGCCGCCATTTGACACGATATATGGATCACTTAAGATAATGATTCGGCCGCTGCCAAACGGTATATCGACAACCAGATTCTTCGCCCCGTCGGCAAAATGAACCATCGGCGCCAATTGGCTCGGCGTTTCGACATTATCAACACTGGCGGGCAGCATATCAACCGGTGTCGGCGACGGAACCTTAACGAGCCGGTCGTTGGTCGGCTGGACGGCATCTTCATTTTCGACATCGCTCCACCATTCATCGCCGCCTCGATCTCTTTCATCGACGGCCGGATCGGGATCCGGCCGAGCGATGGCCTTTGGCGGCGGCGGATGCGTCTCCGCAAAGCGTTCAAAGTTGACCGAAGCGGCAAACCTCGATGGCTGGACCGCATTTACATTCTGAGTAAAAACGCTCGGCTGTACCGGCTTGACTGCCGCCGTGCTGCCAATCATTTCTTTTTGAATCGTCGGATCGACGG
The DNA here is from genome assembly GCA_041748715.1 of Pyrinomonadaceae bacterium. Classification (GTDB taxonomy): domain Bacteria; phylum Acidobacteriota; class Blastocatellia; order Pyrinomonadales; family Pyrinomonadaceae; genus OLB17. The sequence goes on from JBGTCS010000396.1 coordinate 5,780, forward strand.
TGCGTAGCTCGCGTATTTCCTGATAGTCGAATGAGATATTCCAGTTTGCGGTTGTCAGTATCAGTCCTTCGACGGATTCACGGCTGATATAGACGAGACGACCGCCATCCGACACCCACCGCAGAAGGCTCTCGATCTCAGGCGGCGTAAAATCTCGCCGCAGAGTGCCCGTTACGACGAAAACAGCCGGCACGTTTGATTGTGCCGTTATCAGCGCCGCTGGCGGTTCCTGCCAGCGGACGACCCGGCGACCGGTTTCGGCGAGCAGAGAATAGAATGCCTGCGTCCCGGTTGCACCGGCATTAAACGTCGAGCGATTAGGCCTGCCTTCGCTTTCCGGGGGCTTTTCTTTTTGTGTGTACGATGCGGCATTCAGGCCGATGAGGACGGCCGCCAACAGGATCGCAACAATTAATATGATGAGCTTTTGCCTCATTCGCCGTTAACGTTTAACTCCTGCGATGGTATGGTGATATCGAGAGCGAAAATCCTCCCAATCTGATTGTTGAGCCGTACGCAGACCGTACCAGCTTGACTCATAATTTCTGGTCAATCCCGACAAATTCTCAAACAGATTTTCGTCGTTTCGCACATCGCGTAGATAATCGCGATTTGTTTTATGACCCGCCAGTCGGACGGCGTTTCGATTACCGAGTTCCCAAAGCAGGGCGATATAACCTTTTCGGATCGCCGCTCTCAGGTTGCCTTCGCGGGCCAGCGACTCAGCCTCCGCAAATATGGAGTCGGCGGAGGAATTGGCGTCCATTCGCTCGCCCAATATTACCCGATCGTGATCGTCAAATTTACGGTTCCGCCCCGAACGCCGGAATAAGAACGGCGCGAATTTGTAAAGCATTAAACCCACGACCGCCAGCACAATGATGTAGATCAATATCTGCAAACCAAACTGGAGCGAGGCAAAATCCGATGCCGCGCCAGGCATGATATTTGGGCGCGGCAACAGTTTGGCAAGCCAGTCAATGATCGCGTTCCACCATTTTTGAAACAAGCTTTCCTCATTTGTGGCCGGCTTTTGATATTCAGCCCGGGCCAGTATCTCGGCGAGTTTTTGTTTATCCTGGTCCTTCGTTTGATCGGCGGTGGCTGCCTGTTCGAGAGCTTTAACCGTTTCGGTGATCGAAAGCAGACGTTCGCTAATAGCGGTCAAGATCGCTCCGCGTTTTCCTGCATCGGTTTCGTTGGAAAATGCTCTAAGCTGAGAGCCCAACCATTGATTGTCAGTTTCGATGCTGCCACCCGGCAACCCGATCTTTTCACGGGCAGGAATATATTGCTCGATCTCGGCGGCGATCTCTTGTTCGTTGGACTTTGAACTATCACCGAGCCCTTCGAACAGCTCCTCGACCGATATGTGGGCATACTCCAACCGCTCACGATAATCGGTAAGTGAAGCCGCCATTGTTCCGACCGTTAAAACCAA
>JBGTCS010000397.1:0-21270 GCA_041748715.1 Pyrinomonadaceae bacterium
GGCCAAAGTTGATCCTGTTTCCGACGAAATCCGTTGGGGACTTATCCAGCGCAAAGTCCAGGAGACTAAAGTCCTCCGAGCGTTTCACTTGTTTAGGAACAGGGGAATTGAGCCAATCCTGATAAAGGGTTTGGCAGCGGCGGTATATTACCCGGAATCAAAGCCGCGAATCTCGATCGACATGGATCTGGCCGTGTCGGCGAGCCAATTTGAAGAAGCGAATTTAATCGCCATGTCGCTCGAAGCTAACGGCTTGGCGATCGATCTTCATCGCGAGCTTCGACATCTGGATACTGTCGAATGGGAAGACCTTTTCAGAAATACCGAATTAAACGAGATAGATGGCGGTACATATCGCGTTCTGAGGCCTGAGGATCATCTGCGAGTCCTATGCGTCCATTGGTTAAACGATGGCGGGCGCGATCAGGATCGGCTGTGGGATATGTATTACCTCGTGGCTAACCGTCTGAACGATTTTGACTGGGACCGACTTTTTAGAGTTGTCAGCGACCGGCGACGGCGGTGGCTGATATGTACGCTGGGTTTAGCCCACCGATATCTGGGACTCGACCTCGACGATACTCCTATCAAGGATGAAGCTCAGCAGCTGCCGTCGTGGCTCGTCAAATCTGTTGAAGCGGAATGGGCGGGTCAGACAAAAGACCTTCCGCTTGAGGTAACCCTGACTGATCCGGTCATGTTTTTTAAGCAGGTCCGCAAGAGAATTCGTCCAAACCCAATCCGGGCGACGATCGAGATGGAAGGCAGTTTTGATGCAAAGACCCGTGCGTTTTATATCATCGGCAATATCTTTCAACGTATCATTCCCTCTGTCCGACGCATTTCGCAAACTATTTTGCACCGATATAAGTGAACAACAAATCTCAGATCATTCTCGCGATCGAGTCGGCAATTAACGGCGGCAGTATTTCTCTGCTTCGCGAGGGTACCGAGATTGCACACTGGATCGGGCTCTCGAATGTTTCAAAAGCCGAAGACTTGCTGGCGAATATCGATGCGCTCCTTAGCGAGAATGGCGTTTCACGCCACGAGATCGATCTGCTGGCGGTATCCGCGGGGCCGGGAAGCTTTACAGGCATCCGGATCGGTCTCGCCACGGCCTTGGGGCTAAAAGCGGGTCTTAATATTAGTATGTCCAGCGACTCGGTTCTCAAAGCGATGGTCGCCAGCCAAACTACCTCGGGAACATTTATTCCAGCGTTGCCGGTCGGCCGAAATGCCATATGTGTCCAGTCATTTGAAAAAGCCGACCAGTCCGTCAGCCCTCTCGATCAGCCGCGGACCGTGACTGAAGACGAGTTTGCCAAAATGATAAAAGTGTCCGAGCCAGCAGAATTTATTTTACACGGGTCACTTTACGATAAATTCCAGATCGGCGAGGAACACGTAGATTTTGGGACCAACCTAGCCTTCGCCATCGGCCATCTATGTTCCCAAAATCCCGGCACATTGACTGAACCATTATTTATCAGTAAAAGTTTCTAATGGCCTCATCCCTTAATCCGAATGTTCCAATTCCTCCCCGGATCCGCTCGGTTGAGGCGTCACATATCGCCGATCTGATCTCCATCGCTCACGAAACCAATCTCAGCCACTGGTCCGCGCAGAACTATCTCGACGAGATGAAAAATATTGATGCCGTTATGCTGCGGCTCGAAAGCGACGAGAATACGACAATCGGTTTTGTAGTGGGACGTATTGTACAGGGTGGAATGATCGAAACACAATTAGAGGGCGAGATCTACAATATCGCGGTTACCGAGGGGGAACAAAACAAAGGGAACGGCCAACTTCTTTTCGATGCATTCAAAGCTGTGTGCAGCAACCGCAAGGCCGTAAATATCTGGCTCGAAGTCAGAGAGTCAAACCAACGAGCCAAAACTTTTTACGAAAAAAACGGATTTCAAAGCGTCCAGAGCCGCAACAATTTTTATAATAATCCGAGGGAACACGCGATCTTGATGAAACTAGTCCTCAATTAAACCAAAGCTTGCTTGTTAGCGCACATTTGGCTAATATTGAGTTACCCGGTCAGAAAATTAATACATAGCAGAAGCAGCCGGGAAATTTGAAAAGTGAGGAAAAACCATATGGACCTGTCAATAGCTGATCCGGTGAGGGATGAACTGATAAAGAGTAATTCCGAATTCAGAAATCTTGTTCACCAACATCAGGACTTCGAAACACGTTTGAACGAACTAGCACACCTTACATACCCTAACGACGACGAACAATTGGAAGAAATCACTCTCAAGAAAAAGAAATTATTGATCAAAGACGAAATTTTTTCGATAATGCAGCAGCACTCGGTTTCACATTAGAAAATCGAATCGCTGCTGAAATTATTTTAAATTGGCGGCCGGGGATTTGATGTCCGGGCCGCCATTTTTATTGACTGCGCAGCCGTTGACCGAATAGGCGTACGCGGCCTCGTTGGTCAAAAGGAATATCAGTCCATTCGACGTAGCCGGTTCAAAAACCGGTGTTTCCTCGTCCCCAAATAGAATCATGCCGGCGACTTTTCCGCTGGCAAGATCCGCGACAACCGCATTATTTCCGTCCGAACTCGACACTAAAGCATATTGATCATTTATATTCCCGACTTGAGAAATTCGACCGCTGAGACGCTTTTTCCACGCGACATCACCATCGCGAGCGGTAAGATAATAAACAAAATTGTCATGCGACGCAGCGAGAATGAAGGTACCAATCGTTGAAATTCGTGAGATCGCACCTCCACTTTTATATCTCCATAACGGCTTTTCGTTGATCGACAATAGGGAAAAAATATTTCCCCGTTCGTCGCCCGCAACGATCTCCCCAGTCCGGGATTCGCCTATGGCTGTCACAGCAAACGGCAGTTTTCGCATCGATTCGATCTCGCCAGAATTTAATGATATCGAGAATATTTGCTTGACCGATGAGGCAACCAAAACCTTTTCGGCGGTAAATGCCGGCGCGGCCACGAAATTCTCAGCGATCTCGCGTCGCCATCGCACTTCGCCGCTCTTTGCGTCTATAGATTGGATAATTCCGTTCCGGGATACAACGATAAGCGAGCCGTTAAAGCCGCCTAGAAAATGCCTTTCCGCGTCGGGCAATTTTAGCGTCCAGGTCGTTACGCCGGTCGCTTTGCTCAAACTGCGAAGTATGCTGCCGCCCGCTCGGTCGACGTCTCCCGAAACAGATGATGTAACGAGAAAAAGCCCCGTTTCCAGTGGCAAAATATTTGAGCTGATATCGCCGCCGAGTTCACTACTCCATATTTTTTTCCCCTCAAAAGATAGGGCCTGGACCATTGCTCCATCTGCTCCAATAAATACGCGGCTGTCATCTGCAACCAAATCTGTTGCCACAATTTCCGCGACAGGATACGACCAGCACTTGGCCACATCAATCTCGGACGACGCCTTTGATTGTCCCAAAATCGCCGATAACATTACGCTGGCGAGGAAAATAATTTGAATTGAGATTTTGGGAATCGGCGTGCGTTGCATTTCTGATATTATCTTGCGGCTCGTGCGAAATTTTAATTTTAGCACACGCCGTTGGTCGTGCTATATTGATGCCTATATCTTTGTCAGAGTTTGAATAGAATTGGCTTGCCGATCGATTTCTCCCATGTCGGGTTAAAGACTCGAAAGGTATCACTAAAATACATAAATTACACAAAAGAGGAAAAACGTATGTCATTTAACAAAATAATTCTCGTTGGCAACCTTGGCCGCGACCCCGAACTACGCTATACACCGCAGGGCGATGCTGTTTGCAGCTTTTCGATGGCGACAAACGAGCGAAAGAAAGATAAGTCCGGCGAGTTTCAGGATGTCACAACCTGGTTCAAAGTCACGCTCTGGCGGCGTCAGGCGGAAACTGCCTCAAAATACCTCACCAAGGGAAGTTCTGTCTATATTGAGGGACGGCTTCAAATGGAAGAATGGACCGATCGTGACGGCAAGGAACGCTTTACACTCGGCGTTCAGGCGACGGATATGCAATTCATTGGCTCACGCGGCGACAGCGGCGGCGGAGGCGGGGATTACAGCGGCGGCGGTCACGATGACGAGCAGGATACACACAGCGCCCCCCCGGCATCGAGTTCTTCGGCTGGAGCTTCGTCAGGCGGCGGTTCCGCTAAGGTCTCTGCACCGGCTGGAGCGGACGACGATATTCCTTTTTAGGATCAATAGCTGAAAACGTACTTAGAGGCCGTCAAGATTGGCGGCCTCTTTTATTTATTTTCAGACGGAAATGACTAAATGAGCGGCGCGAGCCTAAACCCATTCACCCATTTTCCTAAATTTTTGGTACCTATTTTCTAAAAGCTCTTTAGGATCCATTGCGGAGAGAGCTTTTACTTCACGAACCAAACTTTTCTTCAGGGTTTCGCAAATCTTGTCGAATGCTTTTTGACGCTTGCTGTCGCCGTTCGCCGGCACTGTCCACGGATTGCCTTCTGGGATGATTTCATCGATGATGTCAAATTTTTTAAGGCTGCCGGCGGTTAGTTTTAGGCCTTCGGCTGCGTCGGCAGCACGATCGGCAGATTTCCAAAGGATCGCGGCGCAGCCCTCAGGAGTAATCACGGAATAGACCGCATTTTCCATCATTAGGACACGGTCACCGATACCAATAGCAAGAGCTCCGCCACTGCCGCCCTCGCCGAGGACAACGACAACTATCGGAACCTTAAGACCCGCCATTTCCCGCAGATTAAAGGCGATCGCTTCGGCCTGGCCGCGTTCTTCGGCGTCAATTCCCGGATATGCTCCCGGCGTATCAATGATCGTGATCACAGGACGGCCAAATTTCTCGGCCAAATACATCATCCGCAGAGCCTTTCGATAGCCTTCGGGTTTGGACATCGCAAAGTTGCGATGTCGGCGTTCATTTATATCGCGGCCTTTTTGCTGGCCGATCACACAAACCTCAATCCCGTCGAGCCGTGCAAATCCGGTTATCATCGCCGGGTCATCAGCATAACGGCGGTCTCCGTGAATCTCTACAAAATCGGTAAAGATCGTGGAAAACAAATCCATCGAATAGGGACGATCGGGATGCCGTGCCATCTGAACACGTTCGAAAGCGGTTGGTGCCATAGGTTTTTATAATACAACAAAGCCCTTCGGCGTGGATATCACGGGACGAAAATGCCGGGTGTAACCGAATTAATAACGATCACTCCTTTTTGCCGTGGGTTCAGCTAACCCATTCGACAGTACACCCGTAATTTTCTATCTCACGCTGCAGAGCCCGGCTTCCGGCGACGGCCAGTCCCGCTGCCTCGAGCTTAACCTTAGTTTCTCCTGCATTTAGAGTAATTGTAACGTTGCAGCGGCCGCGTTCGCGTTCGAGGATCGTATATAGCGATTCGAAGTACGCCTCGCTTCCGGAACCATCCGGAAGCGTAATACTTAGCTCCCTGGCCCGGGTCGTGACCGCCTCATCGAGCGAACGCAACTCGTTGATCATAAAGGTCGGCTCCTGCCCTTCGGACGCTTCGATCTTTCCGTCGGCGATGAACATCTCATCATCCTTTAATAAAGTGCTGAGCTTTGTAAAACTTTCGCCGAGAGCAACGCCTTTGATGCCCCCCGAACGGTCCTCAAATCGGAATGTGGCGAAACGGTTGCCTTTTTTGCTGGTTCGTATTTGCAGCCCGCTGATCAGACCCGCGAGGGTCACCATGTCGCCTGATTTGAGATCGTCGAATTCGGCTATATTTTTCAGGTTTATGCCGGCCAAAAGCTCTTTGTAATTATCGAGCGGATGTGTCGAAAGGTAAAAGCCAATGGCCGCCTTTTCGCGTTTGGCCACTTCGCTTTGTGACCAAGCTTCGGCGTGCGGCAATGCCTCGATATCCGGCTCGTTGCTTTCGACGACGCCAAATAGTCCGCTCTGTCCGCGCTGGCGATCTTCGGCCATCCGCTGTCCCTGCTGCAATGCCGATTCGATAGCCTCATGATGCTGAGCCCGCCAACTTCCGATCTCGGTATCTTCCGGTTTGAGGGAATCGAACGCACCGGCAGCGATCAGACTCTCGATACCCCGCCGATTAACCGCTCCAGAGCCGAGCCTTCCGCAAAAGTCATAAAGGGAAGTGAACGGACCCGCTTTCCGGGCCTCGATCATTGCTGCGACGCTAGTTGAACCCATTCCCTTTATCGCGGTCAGTCCGTAGCGAACGGTAATACCGACCGGCGTAAACCCGTCATCGCTCTCGTTGATATCCGGCGGCAGCAATTCGAGTCCCATCGATTTTAATTCGGTGGAATATTTATAGACCTTGGCGCTGTCCTGAGCTTCGTGCGAGAGAACCGAGGCGTAAAAATATGCCGGATAATGAGCTTTTAAGTACGCCGTCTGGAACGCCAGGAGAGCATAGGCCATCGAGTGGCTGCGGTTAAATCCGTAGTCGGCGAACTTGGCCATCAGGTCAAAGATCTCTTTCGCGGTTTTTTTATTGATCCCGTTTTTAACAGAACCCTCGACGAATTTGGATTCGTGGACCTGCATTTCTGCGATCTTCTTTTTACCCATAGCCCGGCGCATCAGATCCGCCTCGCCGAGGCTGTAGCCGCCGAGTTTCTGAGCAAGCTGCATGATCTGTTCCTGATAGACCAGCACGCCAAACGTGTTGCCGAGAATATCTTTCATCTCCGGCACTATGTACTCAACAGGTTTTAGGCCTCGATGACGATCGATAAAATCGTCGATCATACCGCCATCCAGAGGGCCTGGACGATAAAGAGCGTTGAGTGCCGAGAGATCCTCGAGTTCTTTTGGTCGCAGACGCCGGCACATATCGGCCATTCCGGATGACTCAAACTGAAATATCGCCTCGGTTCGGCCTTCGCCAAAAAGTTCCATTGTTTTTGGGTCGTCCGTCGGAATCTTTGCCCAATCGATCGTCACACCAAGCTTGTCTTTCATCGAAGCAAGACAATCGGCTATTACCGTCAATGTGGTCAGCCCCAAGAAATCCATCTTGAGCATCCCCACCTTTTCGAGGTCGCCCATTGGATATTGGCTCGTCAGCTCTTCCTTGCCTGATAAAGCCACCGGAACCAGCTCGTGAAGCGGTCTCGGGCTGATAACTACGCCGGCCGCATGAACCGAGGTGTGACGCGAACAGCCTTCGAGCCGGAGGGCGAGATCGACCAGTTCTTTTACTTTGGGATCCTTCACCGCCGCTTTCATTTCGGGGACCGTCTCCAAAGCCTGCGAAATACTGACGTTGCGGCCCCGGATCGGGGGCGGGATCATTTTGGCGATCTTTTCGACATCGCCGTAGGGCATGTTAAGGGCCCGTCCGACATCTTTTATGGCCGCACGCGAGGCCATCGTTCCAAAAGTTATGATCTGACAGACCGATTCGCGACCGTAAACCTCGGTCACGTGATCGATGACATTGCCGCGGCCTCGAATACAAAAATCAATATCGATATCCGGCATCGATATTCGTTCCGGATTAAGAAATCTCTCGAACAGCAGTTCGTACTGGATCGGATCGACGTCCGTTATTCTCAAACAATATGCGGCAAGCGATCCGGCAGCGGAACCGCGGCCCGGCCCTACTGGAATTCCTTGTTTTCGGGCATAGGCGATAAAATCCCAAACAATAAGAAAATAGCCCGGGAACCCCATGTTCTTGATCGTCGCGAGCTCGATATTTAACCGCTCTTCATATTCGGCGAGGTCGTGTTTCAACGTCCCCAACGCGAGCATGGGCTCCCACTCGGTCTTTTTTCGATCCTCAAACCCATCGCGCAGAACTTTTTCGAAATAACTATCGATTGTTGTATGCCCCGAATCGACCGGAATCGGATAATTTGGAAGCTGCCGGACATCATCCCCCTGCGGAATGTCGAGGTCGCACATTTCCGCGATCTTGATTGTATTTGTAAGCGATTCGGGCAGCTCGGCACCAAAAATATCCCACATTTCCTCCGCCGACCGCAGATAGCGAATGGCACCGGACGTGTCATGCGATTTATCGCCGATCGTGCGGCCCTCGCCGATGCAGATCAAGAGTTGTTGGGCCCGTTCGTCATCCTTATTCAAATAATGGACGTCATTGGTCGCGACGATCTGAAAACCACCCTTTTTAGAAAGATTTACCGTATCTTGTGTCAGTTTTTTTCCGCGTTCGTCGGCATGGTCTTGAATTTCAAGGAAAAATCTTTCGGAGCCAAAGATATCTTTTAATCTGTTAGCGTTCGCTCGTGCTTTATTTTCGTTGTCGGTCGCCAGAAAATGACCGACGGAGCCATCGATTCCGCCCGACAGACAGATCAATCCGTCGCTTCGTTCGCTCAATAGCTCCATATCGATCCGAGGTTTATGCAAAAATCCGTCCGTAAATCCTTTGGATGAGAGATGTACGAGGTTTTGATAACCGACCAGATCGTGCGCAAGTAATATCAGAGTGTAATAGCCGCGTTCGCCCGCCTCGACCGCCGTGCTGCGATCCGAAAGCTTTCCGGGCGTCAGGTATGCCTCAAACCCGATTATCGGTCTAATACCCGCTTCGGACATGATGTTGTAGAAGGAAACCGCACCATACATGTTGCCGTAATCTGTGATCGCGCACGCCTTTTGATCAAGCTCCGCTAGTCGCTTTGCCAAAGGTTTGAGTTGGATTGTGCTCTGCAACAGGCTATAATCGGTATGCAAATGCAGGTGAACGAAGTCCTTTGCCCCGAAGATTGGCCGTTCCGGTTTTTCCGTCATATATGAAGAAAGTTTATCTCGAAACCTTCGGCTGTCAAATGAACGTCTCCGATTCGGAGCGGATCTCGACGACTTTGGTTCGGGATGGGTATGCAATGACGCCGAATGAGGCGGATGCCGATGTGGTTATCATAAATACATGCTCGGTCAGGGAAAAGGCCGAGCATAAACTCTATTCTCGCGTCGGACGACTCAGGAAAAGGCGAGCAAAAACAATGCCGGTCGTCGGTATAATGGGCTGTGTCGCCCAGTTAGAGGGCGAAACACTGTTTGATAAGATTGACGGTGTGGATTTTGTGCTCGGCACCCGTGCTGTCGGTCGCGTCTCGGCGGCGATCGACAAGTCAACACGTACCGGTAAACACGTGATAGATGTCGGCGAGCGCGAAGAAAATTACGACTGGACCGTTGCCGACACCCATCGTCATTCGCCCTACGTTGCATTTTTGCCAATAATTGAGGGATGTAACAAGTTCTGTACATATTGCATAGTTCCGTTCTCGCGTGGACGAGAAAAGAGTTTTGACGCGTCAGAGATCGTTAATCAGGTGCTTGAACTAAAGCAAAGAGGCGTTAAAGAAGTCCATTTGATCGGCCAAAATGTCAATAGTTACAGGCCGGAAACTGAACGAGGACTTGAGGGATTTGAAGGGAAGTCGTCATTTTCAAAGCTTTTACGTGCGGTCGCGGCAACGGAAATCGAGCGTATTAAGTTCACTACCTCATTTCCCCGCGATTTTCGCCGAGATATCGTCGACGCGATCGAAGAGAACGAAAACCTGTGTAATTGGGTTCATTTGCCGGTCCAGTCCGGAAGCAGTCGGGTGCTTAAACTCATGAAACGCGGTCATACGATCGAAAATTATTTCGAAAAAATCGATCAACTTCGTTCATCCACCCGTAACATTGCTCTCACAACTGATATTATTGTCGGATTTCCGGGTGAAACGGAAAAAGATTTCCAAGAATCGGTTAAGATGGTTGAGTACTGCGGATTTGACAGCGCGTATATATTCAAATACTCACCTCGGCCCGGCACACCTGCATTTGAAATGGTCGACGATGTCAACGAGGCGGAAAAATCGCTGAGGTTTATGGAATTGGAACGAGTCCAGAAACGCATTCAAAACAAACGTTTACAACGTTATGTTAATCAAGTGCTTAAAGTTTTAGTCGAAGGACTTTCACGCCGAAACGAAATTGGGCTCACCGGACATTCGACCTGTCACAAAGTGGTTAATTTTCAGGGCCCCAGCGAACTTTTAGGAAAGATCGTTGACGTTAAGATCACAGAAGTTAAAGCTAATTCTCTATTTGGCGAAGTTTTTAGGTAAACATGGATAGCGATCACACGTTAGTCGAAGTAAAGATCGGGGCCTTGATTATGGATCCGAACACAAACACACCGATCGTCGTACTGAAAGGCGTCGATTCTGAGACCGTTTTACCGATTTGGGTTGGTGCCTTCGAGGCTAATGCAATAGCCCTTGAGATCGAAAAAGTCGTTCCGCAGCGGCCGATGACTCACGATCTGTTGAGAAACGTGATTGTGGAGTGCCAGTTATCCGCATCAAGCGTTGTGATTACCGATCTGCTCGAAAACACTTTTTACGCCCGCATCGAGTTAAAGGACAAGGATGATGAACCAGTAATGCTTGACGCTCGTCCATCTGACGCAATAGCTCTCGCTCTTCGGTTGGATTGTCCGATCTTTGTCGAACAAAAGGTCGTGGATCTATCCGCGTCATCAACCCAGACGGACACATCAGTCGACGACTCTGAACCAGCAACCGACGATTGGCCTGAACTTATTGGATAAGAATACATAATCTCTATTATCGGACGCAATTGATCAGATAGATGAGCTGTTATAGGACGTTGTTAAGATCCCAGGCGAATTCCCTATATGTATCGTCGCCCTGATATTATTCTTCCAATTAAGATCATGACGGCGGCGAATAAGAGAATGTGGATCAAATTTCCGGCGACATTGCCCACGAATCCAAGAATCCACAGTGCTAGTAATACGAGTATAGCCGTCCAGATCATCCGCGATCGTCCTCGATTTTTGTAAATAACATGTTCCAATTATGATCTTCTGGATTCACGGGAACTTCTGCGGAAACACTCAATCTGTTTAGGTATTTATACGCACGCCGAGAGATAGGAACACCGAGAGGTCGGAAAGCTGATCAGCCAGCAAGCGGGAGCGAGATTGTGACTTTGGTCCCTTTTGCTTGGCCGTCAATCGGACTCTGGACGGTAATGTCGCCGCCGATCTGGAGAACCAGGTTCTCTACGATAAATAATCCCAGTCCGACCCCGGCCGTTTCATTTGTGGGAGTAAATCCATTGTCATTCTCGCCCGAGGTCAAATCAGAAACCGAAAGTGGATGACCACGATAGAATTTTTCGAAAATGTGTGAAAGATCGTCCTGAGCAATCCCACATCCGTTATCGCTTACCTCAATATTCAATTGATCACTGCACTGTAGAGCGGTGAGGGTGATCTCGCCGCCAGCGGGTGTGTATTTCATTGCATTTCCGACGAGGCTGGTAATTATCTGTCTTACAACTGCGGCATCTGTTAATGCCGGGGGCAAATCAGTCACAGCATCTACGCAAAGCCTTAAATTTCGCGAGTTCGCAACCCGTTCCTGGCCTTCGGCTATGTCTCCCAACAGTTTTGAGATATCAACGGGTACGAGTGAGATGGGATACACACCGGATTCGATTCGCGACAGATCGAGCAGATTTTGAACAAAAGCGATCTGGCGGTCACATTCGTCTGCGATTGTTTGCAGATATTCCGAGCGTTCTATGGCGGTGATCTTATCGCTCTTTAATACGCGAGTTAGGGTTTTGATCGTCGTCAGCGGGGTTCGCAGTTCATGCGAGACGTTGCTCACAAAATCCGACTTTAGCTGGTCGAGAGCTTTTAACTGTTCTTCGCGTTCGGCGATCTTGTTGGCCATTTGATTAAAGGTTAATCCGAGCTCACGAACGGTTCCGCCCGATGCAATATCTGCCCGAATCGACATATCCCCCGCTCCAAATTCGCGGGCCGCCCCCGTTAAATTATGAAGCGGTTCGACGATTTTGCGGGAAAAAACAAACGCCGCGATTATCGCGAGAGATGCAATTAGTAAGCCAAAAAACGCCTGTCTGGCGAACTGCCGCCAAGCTGGTTCGTATAGGCTGGAACTCGGCACTCCGACCGCGACGAGATAGTTCCCTGTTTGGACCGCCGCCAGGCCATAGACCCGCTCGATACGATCATACGGACTGACGACCTCAATAACGCCGTCCCTCCGCTCGTTGATGGCTGAGAAGAGTTCGGATTCTATCGACTCCGACGTCGTTTGTTCGGACGGCGTCCGGCTTCGGTAAACAAGGCGGAATTTGCTGTCAAAAACCACTATTATGTTGTCGTCCCGCAGAGTAAGAGCATCAAACACCGCGTTGGCCGACGAAACATCTACCTCTGCGACGACAAAATTGCCGTTTCCCACGGGCATGGCAAGGGCGAGAATATGGAGTTTTTCATCGGACGATTCAATCGTTGAAACAACAAAAGTATTGTCTTTTTGAGCGGCGTCTACGATCCTGCGAGCTGTATCCGTCGGTGGACGCAATAGTTTAATTTTTTGCTGTGAGACAATGTTGGCCGATTTATCCAAAATTTTCAGATCCAGCCAATCAGGACGTGTCGAAACGATCAGATCCAAATAAATATCAACCTCGGAGCTGGCACCGCTGTTTTGCAAAGCGCGTTGTGAAATAGTTTCGAGAGTTTTGCGGTGGGTTAAAAGCTGCTGCTCAAAGCCGCTAGCGGCGAGTTGCGCCTGCTGCTGTAGTGACGCTTCGATCTGCATTCGACTTGCCAGCCAAAAGCTCCATAGATTAAAAAATCCCGCAAAAACAAGCGGTACCACCAATCCCAGCGTGAGCCACAACAACCGGGTACGAACGGTAAATGATTTGAAACCCATCGCAAATCAGCATCCGCCAAAAGTGTTCTTACTTCAAGCCGCTCTACCCGATTTTTCTTGTAATTATTACCGAATCCAGTTTACTGACCCATCTTTTGCATCGTCACCGTGACCATCGGTTTGTCGCCGCCGGTTCGTGTATAGGCTATCCAGAAACCCGCCTCCGGGTAACGTACAAATTTGTAGAGCGAACCGTCTTTTTTTGGCACAGCTTCGGCTTCCGGACCAAATATATCCGTCAGACTCGGCGTGTCCTCATCGATTTTTCGATATGATACGGATAAAAGCCGAACTTTTTTAGCCTTATCAATCCTTATTTGTACAAACTGGTCGTCCGATAATTTATAGTAAAATCCGTCTTTATCGTCGATCTTAGCTTTGCCTAGATTGCTTCGGACTTCCTTGGCGGTCGTTCCGACCCTGATCTCTTTATAATTTGTGTAAAACGGACCGGACTTTGTTTTTGGTACTTTCACCTCGGCGATTCCAGTCGACGGTGCCATCGCATTCTGCCCCGCCGCTCCAGCGGCAAATACGCATAGCACCAACGTTAATACAACTGCGATCCGACTATGGAATTGGTTGGGAAAATACCCCATCTTCAGAGACTCTATCATTTCATTTTCACCCCTTTTTTTATTTCTAGTTCAATTTTAGATAAAAATGAGCAGATCCGAATCAATGGAAATACTTAACTCTTATGAGTATTTTCACTCTACAAATTAATGATAAGAGTTTAAATACCGGATTGATCCGAGAGTAATAGGCGGGCGATCTCGACGCGGTTTGAAAAATTTTTTTTTGCCAGAATACGGCTGACGTGATTCTCAACGGTCCTAACACTCAGATTGAGGTGTGCCGCGATTTCTTTATTGCTTGCACCGGTAGCCACCTCGCGGGCAATTCGCCATTCGGCATCGGTAAGTTCCAGATCACGGACGAACGCGGGTTCTACGTTTTGTGAGCTCCCGACCAATCTCGATATCGTCGAATGTGTCCGCTGAACACGTTGTAAAACCCCTCGGATAACGGCGATCAATTCATCCGGTTCGAACGGCTTTGTCAGGTAAACATCAACGCCGGAACGAAATCCCTCAACTCGATCTTCGGTTTCGTCCTTTGCTGTCAAAAATACGATTGGAATCAGCGCGAAATGTTCGACCGAGCGGAGCCGCCGGGCGAGTTCAAATCCGTCCATCCCGGGCATCCGGACATCGCTGACGATCAGATCCGGCGGGGTTTGAGCCACCATTGTCAACGCATCGCGTCCGTTGCGTGCTGTCGTGATCTCAAAACCTTCGTCGCGGAGTACTGCGGCAA
Source organism: Pyrinomonadaceae bacterium (assembly GCA_041748715.1). Classification (GTDB taxonomy): domain Bacteria; phylum Acidobacteriota; class Blastocatellia; order Pyrinomonadales; family Pyrinomonadaceae; genus OLB17. The sequence continues at coordinate 14,067 of JBGTCS010000397.1, forward strand.
CTGCCCGAAGTAGATTTGGCTCATCGTCTACTATTAATAATCGGTTCGACATATTTGGTTAACAATTGAATCGTCGTTCACAGTTTAGCGGCTCCAGTGGTAGGTTCAAAACGTGAGGACACCTTCGGCGACTGATGGTGAGACATGACATACGGAGATTTTTTTTAGAAGGCTACGAAAATTCAATTATCGGGACTGTTTCAGACCCTGGCTTCCATGCTAATCTAACCAACAATCGATTATGGGCGTTGTTCAAAGAAAACTTTCAAATACCTTCACTGCGTTTTTCGACTCCGAAAAATCTAGCGGCATTCTCCTAATTATTTGCACCATTATTTCGCTTCTGTTTGCGAATTCGGTGATCGGCGAGAGCTATCTCGGATTTTGGCACATGGAGATCGCGGGCTTAAGCGTAGAACTATGGGTTAATGACGGGTTGATGGCTATATTCTTTTTGCTAATCGGCCTCGAACTAAAACGAGAGTTGTATAACGGTGAACTTTCGAATTTTCAGAATGCGCTTCTGCCTATGTTTGCAGCGGCGGGCGGCATCATCGTTCCGGCCCTCATCCATTTTACGCTTAATAATGGCATGCCGAGTCAGGCGGGTATCGGCATTCCGATGGCAACCGATATTGCATTCGCCCTTGGTGCCTTAGCGATACTTGGAAATCGGGTACCGGCCTCTCTAAAGGTTTTTGTTGTTGCGTTTGCAGTTATCGACGATCTGGTTGCGATCATTGTCATCGCCGTTTTCTACACGGCGCAATTGTCTATCATGTATTTAGCCGGAGCAATCATCCTTTGGATTTTGCTTGCCGTGGTAAGCCGTTTACTAAAAATCCAGTCGTTGATACCTTATCTGCTCGTCGGCGCCGTAATCTGGTTCCTGATGTTAAAATCCGGTGTACACGCCACGATAGCAGGTGTTTTGCTGGCCTTTGCACTTCCCTCTTCAGACATACAGGACGACGCCGATTCGCCGTCTTATCAACTTGAATCTTTTCTGCATATGCCGGTCGCGTTCGTCATCCTGCCGATCTTTGCACTTTGTAACACGGGTATTGTTATCGGAGCGGACTGGGCCGCCAACTTTACCACCGCCAATAGTTCCGGAATTATTGGCGGCCTGGTCATCGGCAAACCGCTTGGAATAACGCTCTTGAGCTTTTTGGCCGTTTCGATCGGCATTTGCCGTCTGCCGCTTGATCTCAATTGGCGGCATGTGTTTGGAGCCGGGTTGTTGGGCGGGATCGGGTTTACGATGTCCATCTTCATCACAAATCTGGCTTTTACCGGAGATGCCGGATTGATAAACTCCTCCAAAATGGCGATTTTATTGGCGTCATTTACAGCAGGCACAGTCGGTTTCGTCTGGCTAAAACTATTTGGCCAGCCCGAGGAAAGCGACGAGGATCTGGACGCCATGGATTTTCATGTCACCGAGATCTAGAAGTCTTAGCCATTCCGATATTTTAGGATCCTTTAATCAATTGTTCGAGCTCGACGGCATTTGATTCCATTGCCTGATCCACTTCGGTGACCAATTCCTCGTAAACGCCGTCCGAGATGAGGCCGCTGCTGAGCATTTTTGTTAGCGCGGCCCGTTGAGCATTAAGACCCTCACGCCTCGCGTCCTCACTTTCTTCGATCTGAAGTTCCGGATGTTCTTTGAGTAGTTCGTTTTGGTCGTTCAGTGCGCTTTCGACCTGTTTGACTAACTCGGGCCGGTATTGCTGCCAAATTGTGAGCGAGAACAAGTTTGTCTGAAACATTTCCTCGATACGATTTAAGGCGGCCTGGGCGGCGATTAGACGCCCGTGGCGACGCTCATATTCGAGTTCCAGAGCGGGCGGCACACCCAATCCAAGCCGCGTCATTAGAAACTGCATCGTAGTTCCCTGTGCCAACAGCGTGAATAGAACAACGCCGAACGTCATCACCCGCAACAGCTCTCGATCGGCGAGTGCCAGCGGCAAACTCAAGGCTAACGCCAGACTGATGGCGCCGCGCAACCCGCCCCAAAACAATACGTGACGGTAGGCGAGCGTCACCTTGTCCTTTAACCTTAGATTTACCAATGCGGTCAAACCATAAACGACAAGAGCCCGGCTGACTAGAACGGCACCGAGTGCAATACCGATTGGAATGATATTGGCACCAATCTCGCGCAAATTTACATCGAGGCCGATAAGCAGAAATACCAGCGAATTGGCGACAAATGCGAGAAATTCCCAAAAATTGAAGAGAACGATTCGCGTTGTCGGTGACATTCCCTTTAGCCCGATATTACCGGTTATGATCCCCGCTGCTACTACTGCCAATACGCCGGATACGTGAAACCTTTCGGCGACCAGATACGCCCCGAAAGCCAGGACCGTCGTCAGCATCGTTTCGATCAGATAATCGTCAACCCGGGCAATCACCTGGGCGATTACCCAACCGAGGCCGATGCCGACCAGCAATCCACCAGCCGAAACACGAATGAAGTCAACTGCTGCGGTCAAATAATCAAATGACTGCGCAGCCTCGGCCGTACCTCCGACTGCGGTAGAAAGGGCGACGACGAGCAAGAGTTTGAAAATGACAATCGCAGTTCCGTCGTTAAAAAGACTTTCGCTCTCGACCAGGGTAGTCAGGCGTTTTGGTGCTCCGAGAGCCTTAAATAAAGAAACGACCGCAACCGGGTCGGTCGCGGCGATCAACGCTCCAAAAACCAGCCCGCTCGGCAACGAGATACCAACGCCCCAAGATACGATCGCACCAACAATAAATGTTGTCATCAGAACGCCTGGTATCGCCAAACTGACGATCGGGAGCCAATTTTCGCGCAGCGATTTAAAATTCAGATGAAATGCCGCCTCGAATACGAGCGGCGGAATAAATAGTGACAGGATCAACTCGGGTGTGAGATTAATTTCCAACGGCTGCTGAAAGGTTATCAACAGTCCCACGACAACCAGAGCGACCGTGTACGGTATTCGCAGCCGTCGAACAACAAGCGCTACCAGCGAAACGATCAGCAGCAGCTCGATTATAAGAGTTTCAGTAGCTAAAAATTGCTCCATAATAAAACCTTTTTCACCTGGTTCGCGTTTTTGAGTCCGATCCCGGTTCGCTAATTAACTCTGGCCAAATCTGCTTCCAGTCCGAACTCGGAGGTGAACGCAGAAAATGTGTAGTTTCGATCCGAGGTTAGTAAATAACACTATGTCATAATAGATTAACGCGACTGAAATCAAGAATTACAGAATATTTAATGCTAGAGCTAACGATCATTGTCTATTTGACCGACTCTCACAAACAGCTTTAATCTAAGAACTAAATATATGAATCACGATCAACCTGAAAGCAATTTCCTTAGCAACGTCTCTGTATATTTTGACCGTGCCGGAGCTCTTACAGGGCATCCGCAGGATCTTCTGGCCCAGATCAAAACATGCAACAGCATGTATCATTTTCAGTTCCCGATGAGAACATCGCAGGGATACAAGGTTGTCGAGGGTTGGCGGGCCGAACACAGCCACCATAAACTTCCGACAAAAGGCGGTATTCGATTTTCGGACGAGGCGAACGCAGACGAGGTCGCGGCTCTTGCCGCTCTGATGACCTACAAATGCGCCGTCGTCGATGTGCCGTTTGGCGGGGCCAAGGGGGCTATCAAGATTAATCCAAAAGATTTTTCTGCCACCGAACTTGAACAGATAACCCGTCGCTACACCCACGAACTTATCAAGAAAAACTTTATCGGGCCTGGCATTGACGTTCCAGCTCCCGACTACGGAACCGGAGCACGAGAAATGGCCTGGATCGCCGACACCTATGCAGCTTTTCACGCGGGCGAGCTCGACGCTCTTGGCTGCGTGACCGGTAAATCTGTTTCGCAAGGCGGGATTCGCGGCCGTCTCGAGGCAACTGGGCGCGGCGTTTATTTTGCGTTGCGCGAGGCATGTTCATACGCTGATGACATGGCCCACATCGGACTTTCCGCAGATCTGGAGGGCAAAAGAGTCGTCGTCCAGGGCCTCGGGAATGTAGGTTATCACGCCGCTTTATTTTGCCAGTTGGGCGGGTGCGTCATTGTCGGTATTACCGAATTCGAAGGTGCGATCCACAAGGCAAACGGCATCGATATTCAGGAACTGATGCACTATCGCAAGGAAAACGGTTCGATCATGGGCTTTCCGGGTGCAAATAATCTGGACAGCCGCGAACAGGGTCTAGAGATAGACTGCGACATTCTTATCCCTGCTGCACTCGAAAATCAGATCACCGAAGAAAATGCGCCGCGAATAAAGGCCCGGATCATTGCCGAAGGCGCAAACGGGCCGACGACCGCCGGTGCGGAACGCATTCTGCTGGCAAATAATGTAGTGATCTTACCCGATATCTATGCAAATGCGGGTGGCGTGACGGTTTCGTATTTTGAATGGCTCAAAAATCTGTCGCACGTCCGTTTTGGGCGGATAGGCAAAAGATTTGATCAAGCGGCGTTTGGAGCGATTGTCGGAGCACTCGAGGAGATAACCGGAAAATCCATTACCGAACATCAGCGGACAATGATCGTTCGCGGTGCCGACGAAGTCGACCTCGTAAATTCCGGCCTCGAAGAGACGATGAGCTATGCATACAATGAGATTCGCGAAATTTGGAAAGGCGATCCGAAAATCGACGATCTGAGAACTGCTGCGTTTGTAAGCGCTATAAATAAGATTGCGGTCTCGTACGCCGAGCTGGGAATTTTCCCATAAAACGGCAATGTTGCGGCCCTGAATTCTCGATGTGGCCGCAGTTTCTTTATGCCCCTTTTTGTATCGTCGCGGAAACGGCCGCAATGTTGAAATGGCTCACAACTCACCTTCGACACCTTCGGAAACGCCCGTATTTACTGGCTTCTCGCTCCGTTAACGTGTTTTCACTTACACCATTAGGTAATTTTACTCTCTCAATTGCCTTAGAGAAAGACTAAAATTGTAATAGAGTTTCCCAACGCAAATACGTCGTTGAAACCGAAATCGGCTAATTTGTCCCCGAAGGACAGCAACGGCTCGCGCTCAGTTAGCTTGGAACTAGACAAATATTTTAAAATTTTGAAGCGCGGCGTGGGCGGGCCATGTGCCCGGATAATACAAGGAGTCAGATATGTTTAAAAAAGAGAGTTTCTTAAGGATGGCCGAAACGAGAGGCGAGTGGTGCGTCTCAATTTATATGAATGTCGAACGGATCGATCCTCAGAAAAACCGCACAAGAATGAAAAAGCTTGTCGCAGACGCACACAAAAAGCTCATAAGCTTAGGGACAATGCCGATCATCGCCGAAAAGGTGTTAAATCCGATCAATATGATCCTCGATAACAAAGAATTTTGGAAATATCGCAAAGAGGGTTTTGCTACATTTTTCACCGCCGATTCGTTCGTCTGGCATTCTCTGCAATACCCTTTCGACGATCTGGTCGTCGTCACAGACAGGTATCACCTAAAACCATTGCTAAGAAATGCTTCGCGGAACCGACGGTTCCATCTTTTATCGCTCAGCCATAAAAAACTTAAATTTTTCGAAGGAACCGAACATGAGATCAAGGAGGTAATGCTAAAAGGCATGCCGCGCAACATGACCGGAATACTCAGTGCCGAAGATGTCAAAAACCAGTTGAAGGTCGCATCTGGCCCTAAGAGCTCGGCTACGGCCAACGGAAACGGTGCTATGGACGCTACAAAGAAAGAAAAAGTACTGGAATTCTTTAAGCGAGTCGATAAGGCTATCAGCGCAAATCTTAAAGATGACGACTCGTCACTAATTCTGGCCGGTCCGGACTTTCTTCACCCAATATATCGGAAGGCAAATACCTCTCCCAATATTTTAAAGGGAGCGATCAAGGGCGATGTCGATAAAGTTCCGTTAGGTGAACTTCTTGAAAAAGCTTTGCCCATCGTAAAACCGGCTTTTCGCCGCGAACGCGAGGACGCTACCGATATATTTACGGAGAAAATCGGCACCGACATGGCGTCCGATAGTTTTGAAGATATATTTAAGGCGGCCCAAGAAGGACGAGTTGAAACGTTATTCGTGCCCGTCGGAAAACAAACCTGGGGTGTTTTTGACGAGAAATCCAACAAGTTAAAGGTTCACAAAAAAGAAAAACCAGGTGACAAGGACCTGCTGTGCGTAACCTCGACCAGCACTCTGCTAAATGGCGGAAAGGTTTTTGTCGTGCTTCCGGAACAGATGCCAAAAAAATCGTTGATCGCGGCGATCCTTAGAGATTAACCCCGGATTCCGCGTTGGAACCGAAAAGGCCGATTCCTATTACCTTCTTTGCGAACTCTGCGGCTTTGTGTGGAAAAAAGGGCGATTTCACGCTAAGTCGCAAGGTTCGCAAGGACAGAAAAATAAGAAAGCTTTTAAAACGACGACTAATGCGTAATCTGGTTTAATTAAATCATTTAATCTAGTTCCCTCTATTCCCTACGCCGCGAAACCCACTTATCGATTCGATAGCGAATTGGTTTCCGGGTTTATTTCCGCAGCGAATTATGGATTCTGCCCGTCGGGCATGGCCTCTACCGCCTCCGGCCGGACAGGGATCAGCAGGATAGGACACTTTGTCTTTTTGATAACCCGTGTCGGCACGCTGCCAAGCGGCAATTGCTCGATCCTATGGGCCCCGCCCCGACCGTGCGTCGCCATCACGATCAGATCGGCCTTTTCGCTGTCTGCGAATGCCAATATTGTTCGCGCTGCACCCGAACCGCCAAGTAACACCTCTGTCGTGGTTTTTTCCGAATTCAGGCCTTGGGCGATCTTATCGAGATATTGCTCCATAGTCGTCGCGTATCCTTCGGATTCCGCCCCCTCAGGCACCGATACGAGCAGTACTTCGTTTCGAAATGTATCTGCTAAAACCTTGACAAGAGGCAGTACACTTTCAGCCTCAGCGGAACCGTCTAAAGCTACGATAATCTTTTTGAATTCAGTAAAACGACTCGGCCATGCTTCAGTCGGGCGAAGGAGTAATATGGGCAGCGATGCCTGCTCGACCAGCCGCTGCGAGACACTGGATGAGAATAGCCTCTCTAGCTCAAAACCGCCCTTTGTACTTACCACAATCAGATCGACATTGTTCTCATCGGCCAACCGGTTTAATTCGCTGGCGGGTTCACCCTGCGATTGAACACATTGGATAGCAAGCATTTCGCTGGACATC
>JBGTCS010000398.1:0-3337 GCA_041748715.1 Pyrinomonadaceae bacterium
TCCTGATAGTTAATTCGCGATCTCTCGCCCATTAAACTAAGCCCGCGTCAGGCTTCGGTATTTGATCCTATGCGGTTGATCGGCATCATGGCCCAGGCGGCGTTTGCGGTCGGCCTCGTATTCGCTGTAGTTGCCGTCAAAATACTCAACGTGCGAATTCCCTTCAAACGCCAAAATATGAGTCGCGATGCGATCCAAAAACCAGCGGTCATGGCTAATTACGACGGCGCAGCCGGCAAAGTTTTCGAGTGCTTCCTCAAGTGCCCGCATCGTGTTGACGTCAATGTCGTTTGTCGGCTCATCGAGCAGTAGCACGTTCGCACCCGTTTTCAGCATTTTTGCCAGGTGAACACGGTTTCGTTCGCCGCCCGAGAGCTGGCCCACAAATTTTTGCTGATCGGCGCCGGAGAAATTGAATTTCGACACATAAGTTCTGGCATTCATCTGGCGTTTGCCGAGCGTGACAAAGTCGAGCCCGTCGGCGATCTCGTCAAACAATGTCTTTTCGGCATTCAGCGAGTCGCGCGACTGGTCAACATAGCCGAGTTTTACCGTCTCGCCGACCTTGAAGGTTCCAGAATCCGGAGTATCTTGTCCCGTGATCAACCGGAACAGCGTTGTTTTACCGGCACCGTTTGGCCCGATGACGCCGACGATCCCGCCTTTGGGGAGCGAAAATTCGAGATTTTCGAACAACACTGTGTTGCCATAGCCTTTTGAAACTCCGTGTGCTTCGATGACGATATCGCCAAGCCTTTCGCCTGGCGGAATGTAGATCTCGAGATCATCGGCGTGCTTTTCGGACTCGGTCGCCAGCAGATCTTCGTAGTCCTTAATACGGGCCTTTGATTTAGCATGACGGCCTTTTGGCGACATGCGTATCCATTCGAGTTCACGTTCGAGCGTCTTTTGCAGTTTGTCATCGCCGCGGGCTTCCTGTGCGAGGCGAGCACCCTTTTGCTCGAGCCACGACGAATAATTTCCCTGATACGGAATACCCTGTCCACGGTCGAGTTCGAGGATCCAGCCGGCAATATTGTCGAGAAAGTAGCGATCATGCGTTACGGCGATGATCGTGCCCTCGTATTTTTTTAGATGCTGTTCGAGCCAGCCGACACTTTCGGCGTCAAGGTGGTTCGTCGGCTCATCGAGGAGCAGAATGTCTGGCTTTTGCAGCAAAAGGCGACATAGAGCGACGCGGCGTTTTTCACCACCCGAAAGATTTTGGACGATCGTATCCGGCGGAGGGCAACGAAGAGCGTCCATCGCCATCTCAAGACGCGAGTCGAGGTCCCACGCGTCGGCGTGATCCAGCTTTTCCTGAACCGCTCCCTGACGTTCGATCAATGCGCTCATCGCGTCGTCGTCCATCGGTTCGGCGAATTTGGCATTGATCTCTTCGAACTCTTTTAAAAGATCAACCGTCGATTGGACCGCTTCTTCGACAGTCTGCTGAACTGTTTTAGATTCGTCGAGCTTTGGCTCCTGCTCGAGATAGCCGACCGAATAGCCCTTTGAAAAAACGACCTCGCCGTTATATTCGGTATCGGTACCGGCGATAATACGAAGCAGCGAAGATTTACCGGCGCCGTTGAGTCCCAGAACTCCGATTTTGGCTCCGTAAAAAAATGACAGATAGATATCTTTTAAGACAGCCTTTTTGTCGTAAAACTTATTAAGTTTGACCATCGAAAAGATAATCTTGTTTGGTTCTGGATTGCTCATACTAACTTCCCGAAAACAGATACCTTATCATTTTAAGCGATCGGTTAAAAACGCGGCTGGCCGCAAATCCGGTATTGGCGGCTTTCAGACAACGCCTGATTGTAAGCCGGGACTTTGCGAACTACACTAAAAGCAAGGCCAAAATGGATAACCAGCTGATCATCACTTTCATCATTCTCGTTGCGTCGCTGGTCCTCTTTCTAACCAACCGGCTCCCGGCCGACCTCGTCGCCTTGCTTGTTGTGGTTGCATTGGGTGTGACAGGCGTTTTGACACCGCAGGAAGCGTTTTCGGGGTTTAGCCGCTCGGCGGTGATAACGATCATTTCGATATTTATTTTTGCGGAATCGCTGCATCGTTCCGGCGTTACCGAACAGGTTGGCAATATTCTGTTGAGATTTGGCGGCAGAAGCGAGCTTTCGCTTATCGTGACCGTAATGATCGCCGGCGCCGTTTTGTCGCTGTTTATGAATAACATCGCGGCCGCAGCCGTTCTGCTTCCGGCGGTTTCGAGCGCGGCCAAAAAATCGGGCGTCACGAATTCAAAAATACTTATCCCGCTGGCGTTTGGCACAATTCTGGGCGGGGCGGCCACGCTGCTGACGACATCAAACATCATTCTCAGTTCTCTGCTGCATGATAATCAGATCGAGGGTTTTAGCCTGACCGATTTTTTGCCTGTGGGTTCCGTAATGATCGTGGCCGGTATCGCATACGTTGCTTTCATCGGACGCAGGTTCCTGCCCGGCGAATCGCCGTTAGAACGCACGCAGGCGCCAGGTGCTAAAGAGAGGAGCGATCTGGTCGCGACATACGGTCTCGGACGCGGACTGTTTCGTGCTCGTGTTCCCGAGAATTCATTCCTGATCAATAAAACGCTGGCCGAATGTACACTTCGCGAAGATTTTAATGTGAGCGTCGTTGCGATCGAACGAAAAGGTCAACGGCTGTTCGCTCTCTCGCCCGACACGGTGATAATGGATGGCGACACGCTGGTCCTCGAGGGTAACGAAGAGGACTTTAGAAAGCGCGACGTTCAGCCGTATATGGAATTTCTTCCGGTTTCGGAATGGACCGAAAGCGATCTGGAATCACGTGGTGTTGAGGTTGTCGAAGCCATGCTCGCGCCGCGTTCGCGCTTCCTCGGCAAGTCCCTTCGCGATTCGCATTTTCGTGAGAAATACGGCATTTCGATCCTGGCGATCTGGCGCGGAGACCAAGAGATCTATACCGGCCTGCCCGATATAGAACTCAATTTTGGTGACGCTCTGCTTTTACAGGGAACGCGGCAAAAGCTGGCGGTTCTAGCCGACGATCCGGATATGATCCTCCTGATGTCCAGGGAAGAAGCTGAGATAACGGTTCCTAACAAGGGCCTCGTGGCTCTAACGATTTTTGGGGCGACGCTGATCTTCGCCGCAGTTTTCCCGGACCTAACAGGCCCGATCATGCTCGGCGGGGCACTGGCAACCATGCTGACCAGCATAGTGACGACCGAACAAGCTTATGCATCGATCGGATGGAAAAGCGTTTTCCTTGTCGCCGGAATGCTGCCGATGGGCATCGCACTTTCAAAAACCAATGCCGCCGCGTTAATCGCCAACCAGATCGT
>JBGTCS010000399.1:0-6150 GCA_041748715.1 Pyrinomonadaceae bacterium
GCATTCCCCGCGCCTCCAAAAGACAGCCAATCGAACTCGCCGCCAAACCTTTGCCCAAACTCGAAACCACGCCGCCTGTAACGAAAATATATTTAGTCATTTGTCCCTCGCATTTCGTCCTTATGTCTTTTGTCGACAGTATTATTTCAGATTTCAGCTTTCAGATTTCAAATTTCAGATTCCGAAGTCTCCGCGTCCCCGTGTCGCTCCGTCCCTGCGTTGCCTCCGGATTTCCCTTCGCGTTTCTTCTTCTGAAACCTGCCTTCTTTCATCTGCATCCTTACTTCTTTCGCTTTGGTCGCAGACGGATCGGTAACTTCGTGGAGAGCGTTCATAAACGCACCGATTGCCGTCGGATTATCTACAGCATTCTTCTCGAATTCTTCTGATGTTCGCGGACGTGGATTGGCAAGCATCCTGATCGCAAATAAAACGATCACAAGAAATAAAACAAAAAAAGCGAGTCCGATCCAATCACCCATTGTCTTCTATTATCCTTTTAACCCGCTCAAAATCCTCAGCCGTATCGACACCGATCGAAGCCTCATCGACCTCAACAACTTTGATCCTCGCGCCGTTCTCGAGCGCCCGTAGTTGTTCGAGCATTTCTATCTTTTCAAGTTTCGACGGCGGCAATTTGGCAAAATTCAGCAAATAGTCGCGACGATACACGTACAGGCCGGTGTGTTTGCGAAATATCGACATAAGTTCCGGCTCATTTATCAATGCTTTGTTTGGGTCGCCGTCGTATCTCAAAGTTGCCTCGCGGGGAAACGGCATCGGCGAACGCGAAAAATATACAGCATAGCCATCGGTATTTGAAACGACCTTTACAACATTACCGTTCAGCAGATCGGATATATCATGTATCGCCTCGCATGTAGTCGCAATATCTGCGGTTGGGTCGTTAATAAAGGCATCGACCGCAAGATCGATTGTTAGTGGTGAGATCGTAGGTTCGTCACCCTGAACATTTACAATTATTGAATTTACCGGCAAATCCCCGGCAACCTCGGCAAGACGGTCGCTGCCCGACTTGTGTTCGCCAGCGGTCATCACGACCTCGCCTCCGTTTTGCTCGACAACACGAAAGATCCGCTCGTCATCGGTCGCCACAATTACACGCGACACGGTGCCAGCCTTTTCTGCTTGGCCTAAAGTATGCAGGATCAATGGTTTGCCGGCGATCTCAAGCAGCATTTTCCCCGGCAGACGCTCAGAAGCGTAGCGTGCTGGGATGATCGCGATCACATTTTTTGGGGGATTGATTCCGTGTAGCTCCACGGGATTTTAGGTTATATCGTATTGACTAAAAGTTCAAGAACGAAAAGTCGAACTTGGCACTCACGGGCCGTTTGGCTACACTCAAACTCGTGGAAATTGAAGACCGACTGACAAATATCACTACTGCCTCAAACCCCGATCCATCAAACGAATCTCCTGCAGCTTTTATGACAACTCCAAATGATCCGCCTTGGAATGCCCTCGAGGCGATTGGCGTCTGGATCGCGAGCGTGCTCTTTATAGTAATCGTTCCGACCATTTTCCTTTTCCCCTATCTTGCGTCATTGGATCCGCCCGTTACTGGCAGCGAACAAATGATCGAATTCGCAAAATCCGATCCTACTTCGATCATCCTACAGATCGTCGCAATTATTCCTGCCCATATTTTTACGCTTATTTTGGCTTGGATGGTAGTGACGCGGGTTCGAAAATATCCGTTTCGAGCAACCCTCGGATGGGGCCGCGGCGGTTTCGCCTGGTGGCATTACATCGCCATCCTGGGAATATTCTTAACGATCGCGACGGTCGTTGGCTCGTATTTCCCCGAAGAGGAAAATGACCTGATCCGCATTCTACGGAGCTCGCGTACAGCCTTGTATGTGGTGGCCTTTGTTGCGACATTTACGGCTCCGATCGTTGAAGAAGTGGTGTATCGCGGCATCCTTTACTCGGCGTTCATGAGAAAATTCGGCGTAACGATCGCGTTTATTGTGGTTACTTTTCTCTTCGCATTGGTTCATATTCCGCAATATTATCCGAGTTTTTCTACGATCCTGCTTCTTACGCTGCTTAGCGTCATTCTGACTGCGGTTCGGGTAAAAACTAATAACCTTTTGCCGTGTATCATCCTTCACACCCTTTTTAACGGCCTGCAATCGATCCTGCTGATCGCCGAACCATACTTTAAATCTCCGGAAGTTTTAGATCCGGCCATCGGATTATTTAACTTAATAAAATAGAAAAGCGTGGGAACCTAAATTTCCACGCTTTCTAGGGATGAAAAGTGTCCTCGACTTAATTATCGATGGGCTTAACTTTAGAACTGGGACCAGGTGCCGACTGAGGAGCCGGAGTATAGACAGGCTCGATCGATCTTTGGACCGGGGAAACAAATACTGGGGATCCGCTTCCGCGTCCCGAATTGTCACTCGGGAAGCTAGGATTGTCCCATTTTCGAGACTTTTGCTGTTCGTCTCCCATTCTGACATACGGTGGTGTTGGCTCACGATCGTCAAGTATCTTGCCCGTTTTCTTTACATTCGGCGAATTCGGGTTTGTGTTTTTTGTTGCTTGTCGAACTCCGCCATATCCCGGATCGATACGAGCCGGAGGCAATTGATACCAATAGAGCCCGGTACGGTAATCGAATCCATAAGGCGAATACCAACCGCGGCCGTACGGCATAAAACAGAAAGATCCGGTAAAGGGCGAAAAAATCCACAATCCGAATGAGTTACCCATCCAACTTCGAGTTGAAAATGAATCAATAAGCAGTGTCCGGACGTCGCGGTTTTTCAAGCTCGACGTCATCTTGGCTAAATCTTTGGCTCTCGAACGGCTCCACTCCGCCAACTCATCTCTGTTTCCGCGATCGAACTTGGCAACATCTACCGAATCCGATCCGATTGCTGCGGTTCGACCGCTCTTAACAACCGTTGGTTTGGAATCGCCAACCTCAGCCTTCCCTTCGGTAACGGCAACCGTTGCCGAGCCGTCACGAAGGACATCGACGCGATAAACTCCAGTTTCCATCAAAACCGTTTTGCCTTTCGGAGTGAATACCGAGACCCGAAATTCGTCCGAAGCAAATACCTCAAACATCGCGCTGCCTCGTCCGAGACGGAGCTGAAGGTCTTCGAGATCGGTCGTCCCAAACTCAAAAGTAGTATTTCCGGCAATTCGAATGTATGAGCCAGGATTTAGTAATATCTCGGCTCGACCGTCCATTCCAGTCGAGATACTGTCACCGACCTCTACTCGATCACGCCTCAACAACCTTCCGCTTGTGCCGTCCTCGCGAATGACGGTGACATTGCCCTCGATATAATTTACGCCGCCGGCACTTGCAGAAATAAGATATTTATCGCGAACCGATGTTCCATTGTTTTCCTGAGCGCTCAAGCCCGAAAAACATAACAGTCCGATCACGACCATTGCAATCGTTCGAATATTAAGTCTTTTCATCATTTTCTCCTTGGGAAGAGTTCTATGTACTGAATAATAATATGCCTATCAGATTAATAATACAAGTTTTATTAATATGTGGAATTAGGTTTTTGGCCATATTTGGGAGACCGAAAATAATGAACAACCTTTAATGCCGATACGTTCTCTAACTTGGTGTCCGCTTGAGGTTGGCCGGACGGTAAGCAAGGAAATGAATTATGGCAAGTTTTAAAGATCCTGACCTATGTTTTGCTCCACTCGAAGTAATAGAACGGCTTTTGCAGATACGTGCGGAACTTGGATTTAGTGAGGTAATTTATCTCGACAGGTCTCAGGAATTGACTGATTTTTTGGACGCTTACGGGTTTGATATATACGCTTTTTCAACCGAGAACAATAAAATCAACTATAACGACTATTCAACCCCGGTCGTTCCGGGCGGCGACAATCTGCATTGCTCGTTCACTGCCCATTAACTAGTTATCGATTCCCCTGTCAACTGAAGGAACGCGGAAGGAACTTTGAGAAATCAAAACCTTCCGCTTTCTTTTTATTTTGCTTTTACAATAAATAAAGTCCCGTCGTCATCCAAAAATTTCTTTTCCGTAAAATCATCCACACCCTTGCGAATGTGGTCGATGAGGCGTTTTGCCGGAAGGTGTATGCCCTCAAGAACTCGTTTGGCAAGGCGCTCGCCGCCATACTCTTCGCCGGTTGGATTCGCCGCCTCGGTAATACCGTCGGTGTAGATCACCATCACCTGACCGGGCTCGAACCGGATAAAATGTTGGTGGTAGCGCGAATCGTCAAACATTCCCAACGGCACATCGCCGTATTCGACATACCGATATTCGCCATTCGGTTTTATTAGCAAAGGTGGATTGTGCCCCGCGTTCGAAAAAACGAATGACTTGTTAGTCGAATCCAGAATGCCGTAAATCGCAGTAATAAACTTGTTGTCTTCGATAGAATCCTTGAGCAGACTGCTGACCTTTGAAAATGCAATGTGAGGTGCATAGCCGATCTGGACGCACGACCGCAAACTTGCCCGCAAAAATGCCATTAACAGCGCCGCCGGGATTCCCTTCCCGACCGCATCCGCGACTACGATCCCGATCTGATCGTCAAAAATCTTTACCCAGTCATAATAATCCCCCGACACCTCTTCGGTTGGGAAAATATACGAACTAATATCAAAACCTTCGATTTCCGGGTCAGTCGCCGGAAGCAGGTCAAGCTGGACCTGACGGGCGATCTCGAGCTGCGCCTGAATTCGCTTTTTCTCGACAACCTGCTTATGAAGCCTGACCTTTTCTATGATGATCGCAACCTGAGATGTAAGTAGTTGAAGAACTGTGAGATCGTCTTCGGAATAAGCATCCAAATGGTCACTTTCAAGATCAAAAACTCCGATGACTTTATCATTTGAAATGATCGGCGCAACCATCTCGGAGCGTGTCAGGTCACGGGCCGCAAAATAACGAGGATCTTTGCTGACATCCGGCGAAACTATGGCCTGAGCGCTCTGTGCCACGCTCCCCAAAAAACCTTCGCCCATTTTGAGACGGGGCTCGATCAATTCAAAGTTTATCTGGTATCCGCGGATCGCTTTAGATTTGAAAACATAGGGACTCTCGTTGTGAGGGCTAAATTCGATCAAATAAATACCGGCCGCATCATATGGGATTAGAGACCCGAGCGTGTCCATGACAAGATTTAAAACCTCGTCGAGGTCGAGCGAACGGCTGATAGTTTTTGTAATATCGAGCAGTAAGCGAAGTTTGTCGATCGTCGAAAGATCTTTCGAACTGTTTGTTTGAGTGTCGGATTGGGTCATCTGGAAACCTGAAACGAAGATCGATTATATATTATCGACCGGACCAGAGTAATCGGAATCTTTATTAAAACAATTTAACCACTTATGACCTTAATTTTATAAAGGTCCCATAAACGAGATACCTTAATTCTAAACTCGACCAAAGCCCGGCTGACATTAAAATGCCGGGCGATCTCGTTTACCGTTTTTCCCTCGTCAACCATCCGCCTTAACGCGGTAAATGGAACCAATGCGGCAGTTCCGGTTGAGTATGCTTCTTCCTCGATGGACTGATTATAATCGCGGGCAATTATTTTTCCGTTTTTGTCACGGTTTTCGATCGCGAGGCGGCTGGGTTTATGTCCGAGAAAGACGTGACAGACTTCTTCCATCAGCGTCGCATTTTGCCGATTTTTGCCATGCGTCGGATTTAGAATTATCAGTTTACGGCCATCAGGCAGCGTATGCGAAGCCGCACCGCCCGACCAACTATTTTTTCCGTCGCCCAACAGATGTGCTTTTGTTTCGTCAGTCAGAAATGGCTCGATCTGATCAAATGAGGCGACCAGAAGTTTTGCAAATTGGGCGAGGAGAAACGGATCAAGCCGCTGATCGTCTCGTGTGAGCCCCGCAAATTCGCGAAGCCCGCGAGCCCGGATCTCGTGATGTCGTCCTTTTTGAGTTGGCGGGAGTTCGTCCGGTTCCACAGATTTAGTGATTGGTTCGCCAGAGGATCAGGTTTGCGGATCGGATCTTAAACCTCTTTATATTCCGAATCCACATCTTCGCTCGACAAAGCAACGCGGTAGTTTTTCGACTGTTTTTGCTTTGTGATCAACAGGTCATCCTTTGTTTTCAAAAGGTCGGCCCGATTGTAAACGGAT
>JBGTCS010000400.1:0-8990 GCA_041748715.1 Pyrinomonadaceae bacterium
GCGGCCTTTATCGGAAAACTAGCATGCGTGTGAGCAATTCCCTTAGGCTTGCCGGTTGTACCGGAGGTGTAGAGGATAATGAGCGGGTCTTCGGCGGAGGTTGGTTCTGCCTTGGCGAGCTTGTCGTCAGCCAGGTAGTCAAAGACTAGATTGTAGTAAACAAAACCATCGCCGATGGCCTCGTTCGGTTTTGCAATTCGGCTTACCATGAAAACCCGATTCTCGGTTTCATCGATTGTAGGGCAACGTCTTGCCGCCTCGCGAGAGATATCAACGGCGTTGTATGCCTTTCCTCGACGCGGAAAACCGTCACATGTAAACAATCCTTTCGCTCCAACGGCACTTAACCGACTAGCGATAGCATCAACGCCATATCCAGAAAAGACAGGCACCCCAATGGCTCCGATCCGGTTTATCGCAAGTAAAGCTACAACCGTTTCCACCATCATTGGTAAATGGATTCCGATAGCGTCACCTTTCTGGAAGCCGTAATGCCTCAATCCGCTCGCAACGATCTCAACTTGAAGTAAAAGTTCGGCATAGTTAAGTTGAACAACATTACCTTCTTCACCCTCCCAAATCACCGCTGGCTGATCGGACAGGTCGTGCGGACAGGAGTGTCCGCGCTCCGGGAGCCAGCGGTCGAGGCACATTTCGGTTATGTTGAGACCGGCCGGAGGGCGGACACTCTTGTCCGCCAGTGGTAAATCTCCGACATTTTCGGTTTGAGTCGGGCGGACAGGAGTGTCCGCGCTCCGGGTGAACCAATTCGGGAATTCAACACCGTCAGAGGTGTCGAGCAGCTTTTCGTATGGCGGATCAAACTTGATACCGAGGAATTTGATGACCTCCTCGGTAAATTTTTCGACATCGTCGATCGAGTATTTATACAGCTCGTCCCACGTAGTGACGCCCACGTGACGCATTAAGCGGGTCAGTTGAGCACGCTCGATAACGTCGGTTGTGGGCGTCCAGGCGATTGGTTGGTCTTCGAAATCGTTTTGCATTTGAATATTATTTACCGCGACTTTAGCTCGCAGATTTGGATCAATTTCCGGTTAGTCTCGTATATGTCGCCGATCGGTGAACACTCTTTCTGAACAAGATCGGCTCGAAGGCCAGTGTTCTCGCCCGCAACTCTCGGGCTAAATATCCGATGTGACTCGTCAAGGCGTCGAACGATCAGAATCCAAAATATATAAAATAATAGCAGGTAAATAACATAAAGGCGGCGATCTAAGTCGCTCAGAATCCCATAGTTCAGCCCAGACGTTAGAAAACCTAACAACAAGAGAACAAGAACTTCCCAAAAACATTAAAAAAATGAATCTAATCCAGATGAAGAGGTGTCCTTGGGAAAAAATGTGATTTTCTGGCCGATGCTTCGGGCGTTCTGTGTGATGGAGTATCTTTAAAAATATCATGAAATAGAGCGGTTAAATAAGTGTTGTTTTCCCAATTGTCTAACAGGTAAAATGGTAATTAGGTTGTAACGCAACTTTTCTAAAATAATGGACAAATTGAAGTTAGACGAAAGAGTTGAGAATGCATTGAATGCTTTTTTTAACATTCCAAGTACCAATGATACCCAAGCTTTAGTATATAAGTTCGAGCCACATTGTCTTGATGTCGTTGAGCCGCCGTCGTTCTCGGAAAGAGCCGATCGCCTATCGAATGTCGCGAGGCAAGCTTTTTTATTTTTGCCTGGAACGATTCTTTTATATTTGGCGACCTTGGCTGTTATTTTCTTTTACCCAAGTAACGGATTCTCTTTTGGCGGTGCCTTTTGGCTGATTGCCGCAGCGTTTCTGTGTCAGGCGGGTGCGGGGACGTTATTGAATAGTCGTAACCTGCGAATTCCGTTGTCTATAGTGGTATTTTCTGTTTCAGTTTCGGTGGTTTTCGATTTTTTCCCAGCCGATATGAAATCGGATCTCTATTTCTACTATTCCATGTACTTTTTCCCTGTCGTTTTGGTAATTTCAAATCTGCTTCGCGATAAAGACGAGAACTGTTAAAAGCCAGGGTTTTTGTCCAAACGTTCTTCGCGTAAAATTTTTGGAAGTAGTATATTTTTCTTCTAGATTAATTAATTCACCGTAACCGCCTAAATGATCGAAAAATCAACAGAAATACAACTTCCGGGCAATTTGTTCGCCGGTAAAACCGCAATCGTAACCGGAGCTTCGCGCGGCGTGGGGCGGGCGACGGCTCTCAGACTCGCTGAGGGTGGGGCGAATGTTGCGGTCAATTACCTAACCAATGGTGTCGAGGCCGAAGAAACGGTCAATTTATGCAAAGCGAAAGGCGTTGATTCTATAGCGATCCAGGCTGACGTGTCGGAATTTGCAGGTGCACTTGATATCGCAAAGAAAACGGTCGAACATTTTGGACGAATCGATCTGCTGGTATGCAATGCCGGTATCTGGGACGGGGCTCCGATCGAGGACATGTCCGAGGAGCTTTGGAACAAGGTCATAAATACCAACCTAAAATCGGCTTGGGCGATGACAAAGGCCTGTGTTCCGGCGATAAAAAAGCAGCAATCCGGTTCAATCGTCATGGTCTCGTCGACCGCCGGCCAACGAGGCGAAGCGAATTATTCAAACTATGCTGCGTCCAAAGGCGGTCAAATCTCGTTTACCAAAGCGCTCGCAAGCGAGCTTTGCCCCAAGATCCGTGTTAACGCCGTTGCACCGGGATGGATAGAGACGGCAATGGTGCGTCCGGTTTTCGAGGACGAAGATTATCGGGCGAGCGTCATCAAGACGATCCCTTTGAACCGAATGGCTTCGACCGACGATATTGCTCTCTCGATCTGCTTTTTGCTGTCCGATTGGTCGCAGCATATCACGGGCGAAATTCTGAATATCAACGGCGGCGCCGTGTTGTGCGGTTAGGCCCCGCGTTGATAAAATTCACAATGCTTGCTGCTCGATAAACATTTAAATGGCCCATATCAGATAACATTTGGGAGCTCTCGTGCAGCTTTGGCATGAGAGCTTTATTAGATTGTACGATCCAACTTTATGCCAAACCGATCAATAGAAACCGAACTTGTTCACGCCGGCGAGCGCCGTCCGTTCCCCGAAGGGCTACCGAGTGCGACACCGATATTTGCCAGCTCGACATACAGCTATGAATCGATGGCCGAAGCCGAACGGGTTTTTTCCGGCGATCTAAAAGATTACATCTACACGCGTTACGGCAATCCGACGGTCGAGGCGTTCCAGGAAGCGTTGCGTGTACTCGAGAGTGGGGCTGTCGCCCGAGCGTTTGGGTCCGGGATGGCGGCTCTTCACGGAGCTTTGCTGGCCTGCGATCTGCGATCGGATTCGGTCATTCTTGCCTCGCGAGACCTGTACGGTGCAAGCTTTGCCCTGATCGACAATATTTTTGGCCCGTTTGGAGTACGAATGGAGCTGGTGGATTTTTCGGATCTCGAGGAATTGCGGGGCAAGACCACCGAGCTAAAGCCGCGTGTTCTGTTGGCAGAAACAATATCAAATCCACTGCTAAAGGTGCTCGATGTCGCGGCAGTCTCGGAAATTGCCCACACGGTCGGAGCCAAACTCGTCGTTGACAGCACATTCGCGACGCCGTATCTTGCACGTCCGATTGAGTTAGGTGCGGATCTCGTTTTGCACAGTGCGACCAAGTATCTGAGCGGCAGCGGCGACTCGATGGGCGGCATCGTTGTCGTCCGGGACGTCGCCGATGAAGCCGCGCTTACACAGGCTATGAAACTCGCGGG
Organism: Pyrinomonadaceae bacterium; assembly: GCA_041748715.1. Taxonomy (GTDB): domain Bacteria; phylum Acidobacteriota; class Blastocatellia; order Pyrinomonadales; family Pyrinomonadaceae; genus OLB17. Next base: position 3,755 of record JBGTCS010000400.1, read on the forward strand.
CGGCGTATTGAGCGTTTGGGAGGCACATTCGATCTCGCGAGGGGTAAAAACACTCGCCCTGCGTATGGAAAAGCAGTGTTCTAATGCCGAAAGGATCGCTGAAGTTCTGTCCGGTCACGAGGCCGTTAAAAAAGTCTATTATCCAAAATTCTCTGACGACGGAGTTGCCGAAAAAGTGCTGCGGCGCCCCTTTTACGGAGCTTTGTTGTCGATCGTTCTGGCTGACGACACGCGTGAGGCGGCCTGGCGATTTATGGATTCGCTCGAACTGTGCGTGCGTGCGACGACACTCGGTGACCTTTTTACCACGGTCTCTCATTCGGCGTCTTCGTCCCATCGCGAATTATCCGAAATGCAGCGTAATGAACTGGGAATTACCGACGGACTGGTTCGGATCTCTGTCGGTATCGAAAATGTCGACGACATACTCGCGGATATCGATCAGGCCTTGGGAAAGAGTTAGGCCGCGGATGGGGCACATTATTGCTAAAACCTCGATGTTGCTTTAATTTACAGTTAACGAGTGATTAAGATCGAAACCTCAACCGTGATGAAATTCGGCGGCACGTCGGTGGGCGATGTGGCGGCCTTTGAGCGCGTTTTTCACATCGTTTCAACTCAGATCGAAAAAAGGCCGGTAATTGTCGTGTCCGCAATGACAAAGGTGACCGACGCTCTGCTAAACGCTTTTGATATAGCAAAAAAAGGTGACCCGGCAGAAGCGATGTCATCGCTGCTGCCGCATTTTGAACGTCACGAAGATGTCTCGAAACAGTTTATCGCTCCCGAAAATTCGGGACCATTCCGAACAGAACTGGATTTTGCCCGTGACGAGCTTTCGGATCTGCTGATGCGGGTTTCGCGGCGTTCGCTCCCGCTTTCGATGCTTAAGGACGCCGTAGTTTCATACGGCGAACAGCTCTCGTCGCGGTTGTTGGCCGAGGTTTTAAAGTCAAAAGGCATAAACGCCCGCCAGGTTGATTCGCGTCGGTTGATTGTTACCGATGACGAATACGGGGCCGCTCATCCGATCTGGGACGAGACTGAAAAGCTGGTCCGGCTGGAACTTCAACCCTTGATCGCGTCCGGTGAAGTGCCGGTCATGGGCGGGTTTATTGCAGCGAGCCGCGGCGGCGAAACGACGACGCTGGGCCGCGGAGGGTCGGATTATTCTGCGGCATTGATCGCCGCAGCTCTGCGTTCGAGTGAACTTCAGATCTGGACCGATGTGACCGGCGTGATGACCTGCGACCCGCGAATCTGCAATGAGGCACGCACCATTCCCGCTCTGTCGTACGAAGAAGCGGCCGAACTCGCGTATTTTGGTGCCAAGGTCCTGCATCCGAAAACCATCAAACCGGCCGTCGATCATGCGATCCCGGTGCGGGTCTGCAACACGTTTCAACCCGATGAAACTGGAACGATGGTCCTCGGTGATTCAGCCGAAGCTCCAAACAAGATCAAGTCGATCGCTCATAAAAAGAACATCACGATACTGCGTATAGCGTCGGCGCGGATGCTCGGCAGTTACGGATTTATGAGTGCTCTGTTTCAGGTTTTTGAGCGTTACAGAACCGTTATCGATGTTGTTTCGACATCCGAGGTTTCGGTGGCGCTAACGCTTGATAACGCCGATTCGCTCGAACAAATCGTTATCGAACTCGAGCGGTTGGGCGATGTCGAGGTCGAGTCAGGTTACGCGGTAATCTGCGTTGTCGGCGAAGGCCTTCGGGCATCAACTGGTCTAGCGGCCAAGGTTTTTTCGACCATCGACGACGTAAATATAGCTCTTGTTTCGCACGGCGCGTCGAGCGTGAATCTGACGTTTGTTGTGAAAGAAGAGTTAGTCGCAGATGTGATAAAAAGGCTGCATAACGAACTGTTTTCGTGTGCTAGAATTTGATCGAGGATCAAACGATATGTCAGTTGTAATAGAAATCGAAGATTCAGCAAAGCTAAAACGGGCACGGGCTATACTGGGAGCAAAGTCCGACGTAGAAACGCTCGAACTAGCGCTTGACCGGGTTGTCGAAAGTGCCGAACCGCCACGAACGAAAGGTAAAAAGAGCGAATTGCCTGACTCGTATTGGGAAGAACTGTTTTCGGAACCGATGATTTCGTCAAGTGTAATTATTAAGGCAGTTGACGCAGAACGCGAGGACAGGTTTTGATGGCGTTTTGGGATAGCAGCGCCATTGTTCCTCTTTGTGTAAACGAAAATCGGTCTAAATCGGCCTTTCGGCTTTGGCGTCATTTTCCTGAGCGGTTTGTATGGCGAGAGACCTCCGTTGAAATATCCTCAGTCTTAGCTCGTTTGAATCGTGAAGGGATCCTCGATTCAATCGGCCTCCAGAACGCACAAAGTCGTTTTTTTTCAGTCGAGAAGGACTGGATTTGCCTGGAACATTCCCAACGTGCTACTGATATCGCCCGAACATTTCCACTTACCTATGGGCTCAAGGCTTTAGATTGCCTTCAACTCGCCGCCGCTCTGGTTTGGTGCAAGGAATTTCCGAAGGATAAAGAGTTTGTCTCCGGTGACGCACGCCTGTGTAAGGCTGCCGAAAGTGCGGGATTTACGGTTCACTATTTGAGTTAATGGAACTAAATCGATTTTTAAGTCTATGAGGCTCTTTACAATATTTTTGATTGCATTGATTTCGTTTGGCGGTAGGACACTGGACGATGAACAAAGACTTTCTGCAAAATGAATTTATTTGACGTCACAAAATCTCTCATGAACATCCCGTCCATCTCCGGCGATGAGGAAGCAGTCGGCTTCTATTTGCGCGACCATCTCGAATCGCTTGGCTGGACGGTCGAATTGCAGGCGGTTTCGGAAAATCAGAATAACGTGATCGCATACCTGAACGACACGCCTCGCGTTTGGCTCTCGACGCACATGGACACGGTTCCGCCATTCATCGCGCCGACCGAGGATGATGAGAAGATTTATGGACGCGGTTCGTGTGATGCAAAAGGAATAATCGCGGCGCAGATCGAGGCGGCGGAGTTGCTGCGAAAAGAGGGAATCGAGGATATCGGCCTGCTTTACACCGTCGAAGAAGAACGGGCGTCAACCGGTGCCAAAGTCGCAAACGAACACCCGCTCGCCGCAAAATGCGAGTTTATGATAAACGGGGAGCCGACCGATAATGACCTCGCGATTGGGTCAAAAGGCGCATTTCGGGCGATGATCCGCACCAAGGGCAAGGCCGCTCATTCGGCATATCCCGAACAAGGCGATTCGGCGATTGAGAAACTGTTGGATATTCTCGAGGACGTCCGCCATACAAAATTTCCGAACGATGATTTCTTTGGCGAAACCACATGTAATATCGCAACTCTCGACGGCGGCGTCGCTCTCAATGTCATTCCGCCAAATGCGGAAACCGGCCTGCTAATCCGACTAACGACCCCGATGGAACCGATCCGAGATGCGCTTTTAAGCTTGATTCGTGACCGCGGCGAACTGGAGATATTGTCCTACAGCCTGCCGGTCAAAATGTTGCAGATGGAGGGTTTTAAACAAAAGGTCGTGAGATTTACAACCGACATTCCGCATTTGCCAAACTGGGGCCAGCCGCTGCTGATCGGGCCGGGTTCGATACTTGTTGCTCATACGAAAGACGAGTTTGTGTTGAAGAAAGATCTCAAACTTCCGTCGAACTGTACGTAGAGTTGGTTAGAAGATTGTTAACCACAGAGAGCACAGAGATTTAATTTGAATTGTCGTACTCTGTGTCCTCCGTGTTCTCTATAGTGAAATAAAAGATTATGAAAATCGCACTTATCGGTTATGGAGCGATGGGGAAACTCATCCGGCGGTTGGCTGAGGAAAAGGGACACGAGGTCGTCGTGGTTATCGACGAATCTTTTGCCCAGTCTTCAGTAGATGAACTCGCGGAGAAATTGAAGGGCGCGGATGTGGCGATCGATTTTACGGTCGCGTCGGCGGTGAAGAGGAATGTTTCGGCGTGTGTAACGGCGGGTGTGCCGCTGGTGGAAGGCACGACAGGTTGGGGCGAGCAGAAAGCGGAGATCGAAAACATTGTTCTCGAAGGCGATGGGGCGGTTGTATATGGTGCCAATTTCTCGATCGGCGTAAATCTTTTTTACCGAATCGCCGGTTTTGCCGCAGAGCTTTTTGCAAAGTTCCCCGAGTACGGAACATTTATCGAGGAACAGCATCATTCGCGCAAAATCGACAGCCCGAGCGGAACGGCCTTGAAACTAAAGGACGTCGTAGCCGAACATTTCAAGAAAGATTTTAGCGTGTCAGCAACTCGTGCGGGCAACATTCCGGGCACACACCGCGTCGGATTTGACGGATGGGCCGATCAGATTCTGCTGGAACATACAGGCCGTTCCCGTGAAGGTTTTGCCTTCGGAGCGATCACGGCTGCGGAATGGGTCGTTGGGAAGAAAGGGTTCTTTGAATTTACCGATGTAATGGATGAGATTCTGAAATAATTGACGTGATGACGGGCTGACGAAGATTCAACCACAGATAAACACAGATGGACACCGATAAAGTCAATAATATTGATTATCTTGATTCCTCAAAGCGATTCGGTAGTTTTGTGGAGATAAATCCAATTACTGAAAAAATAATTGGGTCTGCATATGCTGTCAGCAATACGTTGGGAGCCGGATTTCTCGAAAAAGTCTATGAAAATGCTCTAGTTCACGAGGTTCGCAAGTCTGGACTCACCGTTGCCCAACAGCAACCGATCCGTGTAATGTAAGATGGTGTGGAGGTCGGCTATTTTGTGGCGGATATTGTGGTTGAAGGGCTAGTCCTGGTCGAATTGAAAACAGTTCGGGCTATCGAAGAGTCTCATCATGCTCAGTGTCTTAACTACCTGAGGGCAACCGGGCTCCGCGTTTGCTTGCTTTTGAATTTTTCAACACCAAAAATACAAATAAAACGAATCGTCATCTAACAAAATATCTGTGTCAATCGGTGTTTATCTGTGGCTAATTCATTCCTATATCCAAGAATCAAGATCTGCTGCATCGCAGGCGAACTGGAGGCGGCACAAGCAATTTCGTTCGGAGCGTCGGCGATCGGGTTGGTCGGGAAGATGCCTTCCGGGCCAGGGCCGATCTCGGATGAAGCAATATTCACTATTGCAAAGTCCGTTCCGCCGCCGATTGCGACGTTTTTATTGACGAGCGAGCAGACGGCGAAAGGAATAATCGCTCATCATCATCGAACTCAGACTAACACGAT
>JBGTCS010000401.1:0-6308 GCA_041748715.1 Pyrinomonadaceae bacterium
GGCATGCGGATCGAGCAGGAAGAGATCTTTGGCCCGGTGACAAGCGTTGTACCTTTCTCGACTCTCGATGAAGCCATCGATATCGCAAACGGAGTTAAATACGGACTCTCGTCCGCAATTTATACCCAGAACGTCAATCAGGCTTTTTATGCCATGCAGGAACTGTACACCGGAATTTGCTATGTAAATTCGGCTACAATCGGTGCCGAAGTGCATCTGCCGTTTGGCGGCACAAAAGGAACCGGCAACGGCCACCGCGAAGCCGGGACGCAAGTGCTCGACATTTTCAGCGAATGGAAATCGTTGTACATCGATTATTCGGGCAAGCTCCAAAAAGCTCAGATCGACGAAGTCCAGATCTGACGGGTATGTATATAAGGTTCAGCATTTGCCGAATATATTAAATGTTGATTAAATTAGGCGTCACCCTGGCGCCTTTTTATTTGTGTAAATTCTAATGCCGATCAATATCATCATCGTTCTCGCTGTTCTCGTCCTCGCGGTTGTTCTCTTCGTAACCGAAAAGCTGCGGGTCGATCTGGTCGCGCTTCTTGTCATGGCACTTCTGCTTTTGAGCGGGATCATTTCGCCGACACAGGGATTATCGGGATTTAGCAATACGGCGACGATCACGGTTGGATCGATGTTTGTTCTAAGCGCCGGGCTGTTTAAGACCGGTGCGGTCAGTTTTCTTGCGGATTTCGCAAATCAGGTTTTCAAACGCGGGTTTTGGTTCGGGATCATCTCGGTGATGTTACTTGTCGGCGTGCTTTCCGCCTTTATCAATAACACTCCCGTGATTGCGATCTTCCTTCCGATCCTGCTTGGTGTGGCCCGCGACACCGGCATCAGCGCTTCGAAAATACTGATGCCCGTATCATTCGCGTCGATGTTTGGCGGCGTTTGTACGCTGATCGGAACATCGACCAATATCCTCGTCAGCTCCATTGCGGAAAAAAACGGGCTGCGGCCATTTTCGATGTTCGAATTTGCACCGCTCGGCTTGATAATGTTTGCTGTTGGCACAGCGTATTTATTGCTGATCGGTATTAGGCTTATTCCTGAGCGGCGTGGAAGCGGTGATCTGGTCGAGGAATTTGCGATGAGCGAATACCTGACCGAGATTGTCCTGTTGCCCGGTGCGACCTCGATTGGAATGGCGATCAAAGAGGCGCCGCTTGTTCACGAGATTGATATCGTGATCTTGAACATCCAGCGAGATGACGAATTTATTCAGCTGCCGTCGCCGAATGAGGTTCTTCAAGAAAATGACGTGTTGCTGATCCGCTGCGATCTCGATAAGATCCGGTCGCTGCAGGAGCGTGATTATGTGCAATTCAAATCGCAGCATAAATGGGGCGATGACACTGTTGCGTCGGATGAGTACAAACTATTGGAGGCGGTCATCGAACCTAATTCAAACCTTATCGCCAGCACTTTAAAGGGATCTTATTTTCGCGAGAAATACGGCGCGACGGTATTGGCAATCCGTCACGGCGAAAAGGTTTTTCGCGAAAAGCTCTCCGACACGGTTTTGTCGGCCGGGGATCTGTTGCTTATTGAGATAAAAAAGGAACGGATCAGCGCGTTTCGGCGGAGCGGCGAGTTTATTATCACGTCTGAGATGGAGGCGGTGGAGTTTCGGCGAAACAAGGCCATCATCGCCATCGCAATCGTCGCCGGGGTTGTCATTGCCGCATCGTTTAATTTGGCTCCTATCGTCGTTACGGCATTGGTTGGTGCGATCGCCCTTATTCTATCCGGCTGCATCTCGCTCGAAGAAGCATACGTCGCGATCGAATGGAAAATTATATTCCTGCTCGCCGGAGTTCTTTCGCTCGGTATCGCACTCGAAGAGACCGGTACCGCGAGCCTGATCTCGTCGAATATGATCCAGTATGTCGGCAATTACGGCCTCATCGCCTTAGTTTCAGCGTTTTATTTACTGACATCTCTTTTGACCGAGACAATGTCCAACAACGCGACAGCGGCACTGCTTGCACCTATCGCGATAGCAACGGCAGCATCGCTCGGCGTAAGCCCGACGCCGTTTTTGATCGCCATTACATTTGCGGCCTCGGCCAGTTTTATGACGCCGGTAGGGTACCAGACAAATACAATGATCTATGGGCCGGGGCAATATAGATTCCTGGATTTTGTAAAGGTCGGAACGCCGCTAAATGTAATGTTTTGGATTATCGCGACAATTATGATCCCGATCATCTGGTCGTTTGAGAAATAAGCCGACAGTAGTGGTTTAGTTTATTTGTCGGTGGTTTGAGTATTCTCAGCGAACTCTGCGTCTCGCTTGGCGTTCTCCGCGTTGAGAAAATCTCAACAAATATTTAACGCTGAGTGCGGAGAGCGTCTCGCGGAGACCGGAGAGAAGATTTTCAATTCAAACTAACCCCAATACACCGCTTGGATTTGTTTGAAAATCTGAATTAACATGATCTCCTAAGTTTTACCCATGACTATCGACCACGCTCGCGAAATTCTCAAACACCAATTCGGCTTCGATTCGTTTCGGATGAATCAGGAGCCGGCGATAAAATCCGTTTTGGGTAAAAAGGATTGCGTCGTCCTAATGCCAACCGGCGGCGGAAAATCGCTTTGCTACCAGATACCGGCGATCATGTTGGATGGTTTGACGCTCGTGATCTCGCCGCTGATCGCCTTGATGAAGGACCAGGTCGACGCGCTTCGGGCGAACGGTGTCGAAGCCGCTTTTCTTAATTCGACGCAAACTGCCGCCGAACAGGTCGAGGTTTTTCGCGACGTTCGTAGTGGTAAATTAAAGCTGCTTTATGTCGCCCCGGAACGCCTTTTACAGAGCGGCGATCAGTTTCTCGATTTTCTACGAGAGATCGACATCTCGCTATTTGCGATCGATGAAGCCCACTGTATTTCGAGTTGGGGTCACGATTTCCGGCCCGAATATCTGCGGCTCGCACGGCTCAAAACCGAGTTTCCTCAGATCCCGCTGATCGCTCTGACCGCAACGGCTGACAAGCTCGTTCGTAACGATATAATCGAGCGGCTTAACGTCCCTAAGGCCGAGATCTTTGTTTCGAGTTTTAACCGGCCAAATATTTATTACGCCGTCGAGCCAAAGCGAAACTCGTACGATCAACTGCTTGATTATCTGGAAAAGCGGCGCGACGAAAGCGGGATCATCTATTGCCTTAGTCGCAATTCGGTCGATTCGCTCGCCGCCGATCTTCGCGACGAAGGTTTCAGCGCTCTGGCATACCACGCCGGCCTCGACAAACAAACTCGCGACCGCCATCAGGAATCGTTTCTAAAAGACGAGACAAAGATCATCGTTGCGACGATAGCGTTTGGGATGGGTATCGATAAATCGAACGTCCGGTTTGTCGTTCACATGGATCTGCCAAAAAATGTCGAAAGCTATTATCAGGAGACAGGTCGTGCCGGACGCGACGGTTTGCCTAGTGATGCTCTGCTCTTTTTTAGCTGGGCCGATGTGATAAAACTCAAAGGCTTTGCCGAGGTCGAGGGCAATGCCGAACAGTCCGGTATCATGCTCAGAAAGCTCGATCTGATGGGCAGATTTGGCGATCTGAGAACCTGCCGCCGCCGGTTCCTGCTCGACTATTTTTCAGAAAAAACGGACAGCGACTGCGGCAATTGCGACAACTGCAACACGGTGTTTGAGCGATTTGACGGCACTGTCATCGCTCAAAAGGCCCTGAGTGCGGTCTATCGCACTGGCCAGTATTTCGGGATGAGTTATCTCATCGATTTTTTGCGCGGGTCCCAAGCGAAGACGATCCGCGACGAACATAAAAATATCAAAACCTACGGCATCGGAGCCGATATCTCAAAGGATAATTGGTTTGAATATTTTAGAGATCTGATCGCTCAAGGCTATCTGGCACAGACCGAAGGCCAATATCCCATAATTGTCCTGACCGACAAAAGCATGGACGTTCTGGCGGGGAACACGCCCGTTGAGCTGATCAAGGTAAAAGTCAAAGAAGAGAAAAAACCAAAGCTCGTCGCCGGTATTTCGCACCCGTATATCCAGGCGCTGTTCGACAGTTTGCGCCGCTTGCGAACGACCTTTGCCCGGCGCGAGAATGTCCCGCCGTATGTCATCTTCTCGGACGCCACGCTGGTCGAAATGGCCACCTATCTGCCGCAGACCGATGCCGAGCTGCGACAGATCTCGGGTGTCGGCGATCTAAAGTTTGAAAAATACGGTGCCGATTTTCTGGGCGAGATAACTAGCTATTGCCGAAAGAACGATCTCGAGTCTCGGATCGAGCTAAAATCGCCAAAACGCGAACGCAAACAGCGCACCCGCCGCGACGCCAGCGGAAAAGACACCTATCAAATATCGCTCGAAATGTTTCGCCAGGGCAGATCGCTCGCCGAGATCGCCAAAGAACGGGGAATCGGCGAGAGCACCGTCGCAAATCATCTGGCAAAGTTTATCCCCACCGGCAAGGTCGCCCTCGAGGAATTGGTGCCCGCTGAAAAGATCGATGCGATCAGAAACGCCATCATAAAATTTAACGACAGCGGAGCCTTATCACCGATAAAAGAGCACCTGGGCGACGCCTACAGCTACGGCGAGATCCGCGCCGTGATCGCGTCGATGTGATGAAGATTTGCAGCGTCGAATCCGCAGGTTTAATCCAGATTATGCGTTAACCCGTTTTCGGCTGAATGAATATTGAAGAAAACCGTGCGTTAGAGCCGTTGTCAGAACTCAAATGAAAGGGATAGGGTGTTCTTCGGCTGTGCCGTTCGATGAGCGGAAAAGCTCCGCTTTTCCGACAGACATTCCAAGGTCTCGCGGCTTCGCCGCCGCTTCGTGCCTATATTTCCTGGCCTTAGATCCGCTCAGGTTCAGGATGGCGGCATAGCCGCTTGTAAAGTTGGCAGGACTGCCGGCGAAGCAGAGCTTCGCCGCTCATCGACGGGCAAAGCCCGAAAAGAAAGATCTGACATAGCCTCGTGCCGTTCATCGAAACAAGCTAATTAGCTGACGGCTGTTTCAACTTTTCAAGTTCCTGTTCTCGGAACTCTCGGTTTGATGGAAGCACACGCTTCGTATTGTCAATAACTTCCCGTCTGATTATCCTTCCGGCGTAAACGCCAAAAATTATATCTCGCTCGTAAATCGAACCGTAACCCATATGAACATATTCTAATTGCTTTCCGTCTGGAACACGCAATTCATCAGAAAACCAAGTTGCTGCGACTCTGCCGTCAACAACTTTCGCTCCGAATAAATCACCCAAAGTAACTCGGCGACAACCGCTTTTAGTTCGGATGCGCCGATTGCAAAACCACGAATCAATTTTGGTCAGATAAAGTTTGTTTTTGATTATTTTCCAAGTCGCTACATAACCGCGATGATTACCACTACTAACAGAGTTTGGCGCAACCCAAAACGCGGGTTTCCAATCTTCGCCATAGTAAGAATCTAGAGGAGTAGAATACAATTCATAGGTTTTGCCGTTTAGAATTAACACATCTGAGTCTTGAGAAGTCGCAAAAACAACTGGCGCAAAAAACAAAGGCAAGAAAAAACTCAACAACAAATTTTTCACGATCATCGCTCCCAAAATACAGATCCTATTGCACCAAGAAAATTATCATCTTTATTAATACCAAAACGTCGTCGATAATACGCCTGTTTCCAAACGTTATCAGGAGCATTATCGCATACCCTTATTCTCCGTGATCAAGTGTGTAAAATTGTACGGTTAATGCACAGTGGCTTCAAAAACGAACGTGCAAATACTGGTAATACACGGCGGTGGATCAATAGATCGATCACACAAGAATTCCGCTCGACATCAAAATAACAGCGAGCGATTTAGAAATCAGAGAGAAAGAAAGTAAAATCATTTTTCGTCGCTTTTTTAGGATAGTTTTATTTGGAGACATTATTTATGAAGATCGGATTACCGAAAGAAATTAAAGATAACGAATATCGTGTCGGGCTCACGCCGGCCGGGGTTCAGGCGTTGGCGCTGGCGGGGCACACCGTTTATGTGCAGAAAACGGCGGGCGAAGGCTCGGGTTTTAAGGACGAACAGTATGTCGGGGCCGGCGGACAGCTTTTGGATACGGCCGACGAGATCTGGCAGGCCGGCGATATGATCGTTAAGGTCAAAGAGCCCGTCGCACCGGAGTACCCGCGGATGCGTGAAAATCAGCTGCTTTTTACCTATCTGCATCTCGCTCCGGAACTCGAACTGACCAAGCAAATGCTCGAGCGAAAGGTCAGCGGCGTCGCCTACGAAACGATCACAGACAAACAAGGCCGT
>JBGTCS010000402.1:0-3523 GCA_041748715.1 Pyrinomonadaceae bacterium
GCGATAAACAGCGACATTGTAAAACCGATCCCGGCCAGACATCCGACACCGAGCATCTGTCGCCAGTTATACTGCGACGGCTTTTCGGCGAAACCGAGTCTGACCGCGGCGTATGCAAACGAAACGATCCCGAGGGGCTTTCCGACGACTAGGCCGAGTATGATAGCCGTCAGAAGCATCGAGTGTCCGGCAAAAACTTCGGTCGATAGAGCAACTCCGGCGTTCGCCAAGGCAAAGATCGGCAGCACAAAATAGCTCGACCAGGGTTCCAAATTACGAAGCAGTTTGTCGGCCGGTGAAAGGATGCGATTGTGAATTGCATCGAGCGAACGCATCGCCGGTTCCGACGGCCCGTGACGCAAAACCGCTTCGCCGGATCGGCGGATCTCGTCCTGCAGAACATTCTCGGCTTGGGCCATCAACGCCGGAAGATTCCCGGGCGGATGGGTCGGTGTCACAAGAGCGAGCACAACGCCCGCCAGCGTTGCATGCAAACCCGCCTCGTGTAAAAATAGCCACAGAATAACTCCGCCAACCGCGTACGGCAGCGGCCGGTAAACATTCCACCGGTTTAGCAAAACGAGTCCAACCGCAACCGCGATCGAAAGGCCGATAAAAAGCAGGCTTACCTTTCCCGAATAAAAAATAGCGACGACAGCAATGGCTATCAGATCGTCAACGATCACGGCCGCGGTCAAAAATACGCGAAGCTGGATCGGCACACGATCTCCGAGTAGAACGATCAATGCGATAGCAAACGCCGTGTCGGTTGCGATCGGAACGCCCCATCCGTGAGCGAGCGGCCCGCCAGAAATAAACAAAAGGTAAATGATCGCCGGCACGACCATCCCTCCGATCGACGCCGCTATCGGTAACGCTGCCGACCGACGCGACGCCAGGTGGCCGATCGTGAATTCTCTTTTAATTTCCAAACCGACGACCAGAAAGAAGATCGACAGCAGCCCGTGATTTATCCATTCAAGCAGCGGCAGATAAAATGCTCGCTCGCCGATCTGTAATCCGGCCAAGGAGTGCCAGAAATTTTCAAAGCCGGGCCCGATCGCCGAATTCACCGCCATCACAGCGAGCACCGACATTACCAGCAGCAGCAATCCCGTCGACGACCCCCAACTGACAAAATCCAATGCTGCGGTCTGAAATCGATGTCCGAGCGAACCGAGCATCGCGTCCGAGAGAGCGTGTTCGTCCCACGCGCCCACGTAACGCTTTCCGTTGATAAAAAAGGACGGCGTCACGCGGGCTCCACTCTCTCGGGCACTTTTCCGATCCTCGTCGATCCGGGCCTCGGCGCGTTCTCTGCCTTCAGCAAATTCCTCGGCATCAGGTTTGAGGTCGAACCAATCCGCGATCTCGGAAAGTTCGCCGGCGGCAAAATCCGGCCCGCGCCGCATTAGTTCCTCATGAACGGGCCAAAAGTTGTTATTTGTTTCTGCGGCGAATTCGGCCAAAACGGCCGACGGCCTGGCGGGATCGCTTGCCCGGATCGGGAGCTGGCGAAACACGTACAGCATCTTATCGCCAAACCGGTCCCGAAGATCAGCGATTACCTCGTGAGCCGCATGACAATGGGTACAGGCATAGCTGCCGTATTCGATGAGTCTGATCTCAGCATCTGGATCGCCGATAAAATGATCGCGCGCCGGGTCAAATGGAGCGGAAAGTCGTCGGGAATTATTATTCTCGGCCATCGAAACCTATTCTCTTACAGCAACCACTTTGAGCGAAGCGAATCGTTCGACGTCCAGCATTGGGACAATTGCACTTATTTGGTCCGTGCGAACGAAATGTCCTTAAATTTATCACCGGGTCTAAAGAGGACATCGGTTTTAGCTTTATCGCGGCGAACCGTGACGCGATTGGTTTGTTCGTCAAACATTTCAAAGAATAACGTGTTCTTCAGCGTAGATTTTTCGAGCCCCTCGGGCATCGGTATTTCGACGTAAATATAGGCCGAATCGACGTTTATCTCTTTACCGACCCAGCTGAGCGGCTTTTGCTCGCCAGCCTTGTTTTTCAGAACCAGGTTGGCGTTGAGATAATCGAGCAGCATCTTGTCGATATCCTCGGTTTTCTCGAGATCGATCTGTTTCTTATTCTGTTTTTCCAAAATCGGAACGAGATCATGTGTAAAAAGCTGAACCGTCACCTCGACCAACTTTTTTTTCGAGTTATAGTCCATTCGCGTCAGACTGGCGTGATAGCGATGTGCCGGCGCTGCGATAGCGGCGCCATTCAAACACACAAGCGTAACAACAAACGTAAATGCCGCAGCAATCAATGACTTTTTCATATCCTATTGAACCCGATTTTTGAACACCTGAAACCGCGTCGGTATCGCCCGACGAGGGAAAAAGTTATTGCTCAGATCCGTATCTGCCGTTTCCAGATTGGGATCGAGGACGATCGCTTTTGCTTCCTTTTTGGTGACGATCAGCTTTGAAATATTAAAATTATCGTACCGCCAGATCTCGGCTGGTATGCGGATCTGCTCGCTGCTGCCATCCATATACTCGACTTTTAATATAACCGGCATGACCAGCCCGCCGACGTTTTTGACATCGACTACATAAAAATAATTATTGGCCGCTAATAGCTGCTTTTCCTTTTCGGACAGAGTCGCCGCAAACGCTTCGTAATCGGCCCGGTCCTTTTCGGTGACCTCGTATCGGTCAAAATCGTTGTAAAGGTCCCGAAGGCTCGGGTATTCATCCAGACGTGTGCGAATGTTTTCGTTCCTTTGCTGCGAAAGCGTTTTTGGCCGCTCGGCAGCTTGACGGCGAAGCAGGGCTTTCTCAGTTTCCGGATTCAGAGTGCTTGGCTGATAAAGCCTCACATTCTCGATCGAAAGATCGACGTTATCGGTCGTATAAAACCAGCCGCGGAAAAACCAGTCGAGATCGACCGCCGATGCGTCCTCCATCGTCCGGAAAAAATCGGCCGGCGTCGGACGCTTAAATTTCCAGCGTTCCGAATACACCTTGAACGCATGATCAAACAGCTCGCGCCCCATGATCGTCTCGCGCAAGATGTTGAGAGCGGTCGCCGGTTTGCCGTATGCATTGTTACCAAACTGCAAAACCGAATCGGACTGCGTCATGATCGGGACCTGATCTTCGCTCGACATATAATCGGTGATGTTCTGCGGCTCTCCGCGTCGCGACGGATAGTTTTTCTCCCACTCCTGCTCAGACAAATATTGCAAAAACGTGTTCAGACCTTCGTCCATCCACGTCCATTGCCGTTCGTCCGAATTGACGATCATCGGAAAATAATTATGTCCGACTTCGTGAATAATGACCGAGATCAGACCGTATTTCGTATTTGCCGAATAGGTTCCGTCCGCATTTGGACGAGGCCCGTTAAAGCAGATCATTGGATATTCCATACCGCCGACCGGGCCGTTTATGCTCTGCGCGACCGGGTACGGATAGGTAAACGAATATCGTGAGTAAACATCCAGCGTATGAATAATGGCGTGCGTCGAATATTTTTCCCAGAGCGG
>JBGTCS010000403.1:0-6768 GCA_041748715.1 Pyrinomonadaceae bacterium
ACAGCTTATCCGGTTGCTCAGCAATCGAAAATGCCGCTGCTGCTTGACCTTCTGGATAAGGAAGACTTTGATCGCGTTCTGGTATTTACACGGACAAAACGCGGAGCTGACCGCATCGCTCATATTCTGGAAAAGCGTTCGCACAAATCGAACCGAATCCACGGCGATCGTTCGCAATCGCAGCGTGAGGCAGCACTTCGCAGCTTCAAATCCGGACACACAAATGTCCTGGTCGCAACCGATGTTGCCGCCCGCGGCATCGATATCGATTCGGTTTCGCATGTGATAAACTATGATATACCCGAGGCTCCGGAGGATTACGTCCACCGTATCGGTCGAACAGGCCGGGCAGGAAACAAGGGGCGTGCGATCACACTATTTACGATCGCCGAGGAGCATTCGATGCGTGCGATCGAGCGTTTGACCGGTGAAAGGGTCGAACGGATCGTATTGCCGGATTTCGGCGGCCATAATTTTGTTGAGGCGGCTGCTCCGGCAAAGAAGCGTGGGGGACCGGCCAGAAAGAGTTTTCGCTCATTCGGCCCGCGTCGTGGTAGATAGACAAAGGTGAATTTATGATAAAAGTTAAAGCATATGCAGTTGACGAGTTAGTCGAAATGATGTGTTCGGCGTGCGATCTGGAGCAAAATCACAAGATCCAGACCGTCACCAAACAAGGAAAGATCACGAAGGCTTCGTGCGAGGCTTGTGAAACGGTCAGCACATTTACGCGAGGTGTTAAAACCTCTGTGTCAATGGGCACCGGCAAAAACGCTTCGCCCTATGATCGTATGCGGAAGTACCGCAAGGGTCAGGCGATGACGCACGATAAATTCGGACGCGGCGAAGTGACGGCGGTCATTGAACCGCAAAAGATCGACGTTTTGTTTGGCGATCAAACACGGCGTCTTATTCACGCACAAGTCTAAATTTGACTTCGAAAACTAAAAATAGCCGACTGAGATCTTTCGATTTCAGTCGGCTTTTTTATCGGGCTCGGGAATACCCAACAAAAGTCAATTTATTGCTGTTGCTGATCGATATCTTCGATCGCCAAATATGTCAAAAACTCTTTATCGGTTCCGCGAGCAATTATCTTATATGCCGGCCGTTTGCCGGTTGCCGGAATTTCGAGCGTGTAGTGGTAATTGTTGACCGTGTTGCGTGACACCGCTTTGTCCAGATCGATCACGTCACTGTACCGGATCCGCTTTCCGTTATCGCGCATCTTGGCCGTAACAAACCGAATATTTTTGTATTCTTTGTCATAAGCTACGATTATGTGCGAAAAATGACTATCCGATCTCAGCGTCCAGATCTCTTGCTGCTTTCGTTCGTCATGATCTTTCCGTCCTAATTTTTCCAGACGGCTCACCGCACTGTCTTTGCTCATGCCGACACGCAGCCCCAGAATGTCTTTTTGCGGTTTGGCCTGAGCAAACTGAACGCCGACCAACAAAACCGCTGTGCAGAATGCATAAATTAAATATTTTCTCGTCATAACAACCTCTCTCTGATCTTGATATTTCCAGTGGCGGCGAGGCATGGCACGCCGCCACTGATTTTGGTGCAAAAGCGGTTGCGCGAGTCTCGCGACCCGCGTCCCCGCTTTAACGCTTATCTGCTGACTAACGGTGTCACGGTTGTCGAAACTTGAATCGCGCCGAGACTCAAATTTATAACCTTGACGGTAAATGTCCCGCCCTGTAGAATCGCCGACTCGATTGTCGCCAAGCCGTTAACCGCCTCGGCTGTTTTCAGCACACTTCCTGACGGATCTATCAGTACGATCCGAACAGGCAGATTGCTGTTAGTTTCAACCGCAATGGCGATCTCTTTCGTTGCAGACGAGATATTCAGCATTTTTGCTAACTCTTGCCCTACACCGATCGACGCGGAATTGTTGGATGTCGCTCCAGGCCCAGCCGCCGGCGTGGCGGTTGACGTGCCGTTTGCGACCGTAAATTGATCGACATAGACCGATCCGTTGCCGCTACCGCTATTGATATTTCGGAGCTCGAGCAGATGTTCGCCCTCGGCAAGGTTTTCATATTTGACGCTGTGGCCAAACTCCGGAGCGTTTTTCGATCCGTTCGGGCCATTAAAGTTAATGACTCCTTTTGAAACTCCGTCGACAACGACTTCGACCGAGCCGCCTTTCGGGCTTTTCGCATAGTGATAAGCGATCGAACCATTCTGGCCGGTCGTATTAAACCGGACACGGGCAAAGAAGTTAGACGATTGACCGTTATTCATTCTGAAATGCCCATCGCTGGCGTTCGAGTCATTTACCAAATGCCATCCGTTGGAATATTCGACCCGCGGATCGTTGTCCTCAATATTAGTTCCGCCGTTTCCGCCGCCGCCCGGGGGTGGTGGTGGATCGTTGGCCCTGAATAATCCAAGCCCGCTTGCCTGACGTATGATCAATGCGCGACGCGCACCGTCGTTGTCAAAACGAGTGTTAAACTGTCCGTCGCCATTTCTGTCCGTGCCGGCGATGCATTCAGCCGTAATACAGCCGTCCGCGACGGCGGCTACCACGCGGCCGTTTTGATCGACCTCCATATCGTTAAAGTCGAGTAGATTGCGTGTGCCGGTCGGACATGTCGTACCATTTGTGCAAACCACTCCGCGTTGGATCGGATCGTTCGGCGTAGCATTGACCGTCACCCATGTTCTGCCCCGATCGTATGTTGTTGCAATATAACCATTCCAAACGCCGCTAAAATAAGGCGATGTCTGATCAGTTCCGGTTCCAGCCGCACCTGGAGTTGTCGTTCCGAGAAAGAAGAAGGCCGCCCGGTCACCGTCACCAGCCGTGACGGCCGGAAAGACGGTATTTGCGATGCCGGCAAAAAAGCCGACATTCTGGTCGTTCGTCCATGTGAGGCCGCGATCGTTCGAAACCGCAATTCGAGGTGTTCCGTCGCCATTTGCGTAACCCAGATAGATGGTGTTGTCCGAACCGATTCCGAGCGACGGATCGGTGCGTCCGGATCGGCTGCCCGGGACCGTGCGGATCTTCCAGGTCAGTCCGTTGTCTTCGGACACCGCGACGCCCTGTTTGCCGCCGCACGATTTGTTTGGAACATAGACTGTTCCATCCGGTGCGACCTTGATATGCCCGTGCAAACCGCCGCACTGCGTGATGTCGTACATGGGAACCGCGACGCCAAAAGTGATGCCGCCGTCATCGCTGCGAGCGATCTCGGCAATACCAATATCCTGCGAAGCGTAATAAACCGCATTTGGATAGGTGATCGCCGGATTCCTGACAACTGCACCTTTGAAACTCCCGTTGGCGTTCTTTGCATAGCGTCCGCCACCGATTGTTTGGTGATCAACGCCAGAGTTAATGCCCGAACCCTGACTAGGTGTGTAGGTTTCGCCATCATCGTCGGTGAAAGCCATTAAACTGAGTTTTGATGGCAAAAGCTGCGAAACGAACGTGCGATTCGTCTCGGAATCAGTAAAAAGTATCGGGTCAAAACTCGTTACCGAAGTATTCGGCGCCGATTTATTTTCCCAGGTGGCCGTCGACGGCGAAACCAGATCGTCAAACGTTACTCGGAGCGTCTGGAGACTGGCAATAAACATCGCTCGGCCGGTGCTCCAATTTAAACCGATCGTCGGTTCACCGGCCCGCTGGCCAAGGGTCGCGGGGGGTGCAAAATTATCATACGTCGGCGGCGTGGCAGTCGACATTGTAGGAACCGTCTCATTATTGACCACCGGCTTGTCCTGAACCGTTGCCGATCCACGATACTGATCCGCCGTCCCGGACGCAGCAAAATAAACGACACGAACGACATAGACGCCGGTGCCTGTCACGCTCGGGTCGATCTCGGCCGATTCACTGATAACGGGCGGCGATTCGCCGGAACTACCCGTCAGCGGGCCAGTGACCGAGTCTTTATGAATGTAAAAATCATAATCACTCGCGGGCAACGCCCAGCTTATTTTAACCTTGATCAGTTTGCCCGACCAATCGGCCGGTGCACCCGATACATTTAAGGTGTATGTGTCGCAATTTGTGCCGTCAACACATGTCGTTTCGCCCTCAGGCGATGTGCCGCCTATGGCCGTCCCTGTCCAGTTAGCTGCCGAACCCACTGTTGGAACTACCGTACCGGACGTCGGCGAAGCGGCCTGCACACGGGCAAGCGGTGCCAAAAATCCTAGTGTCAAAAGCATCGCTGCCGCCATGCTCAAAATGTTTTTGCAATTTTGATTAAATATCTTCAAACTGATTCCCCCCGAAAAAAATATAGAATTGTCCGTCACGATAAACTTATTATTTTGCGCTTGAGAAACGGTTGAGTCCGGTTGAGGAATAGTTGAGGAATGGCCGCCGCGCGCAACGCATTTAGCCTACGGCTTGTAGTAAAGTCATTTTATGGACGATAAATACAACATATCCAAAAACAAAAAGCCGGAAACAAAAGCTGAGATCCTGCAGCATCAGATCGAAGAATTGGTAAAACGTCGCGACTTGGAAAAGAGTCCTGCCGCCAAACAAACGATCAACGCCGAGATCACCAAACTGTTTGCTCAATACGAAAGGTTGAAATTGTAGTCTTTGATAAAAAGATCGCGGATATCGAGCACCTTCAAACCTTAATTTTGCCGGAGTCGCTTATTGCATTTGCCCCAGCGACTTTTCGACGATAATCTAAAAGTCCAAATTTATCAGGAGATATCTATGACACGATCGATTTCTGCGCTTATCGCGTTTGCCGTTATTTTTGTATTTTCGGGCTTTGAGCTGTCTGCTCAAAAACCATTGAGCGAAGAAGCTCTTATTGCCAAGGCTAAAAAGATACATGCCGAGGTCATCACTCTTGACACGCACAACGACATCAATACCGCGAACTTTACCGAAACGGTGAATTACACCCAGGATCTGGCAACGCAGGTAAATTTGCCAAAAATGAAACGCGGCGGGCTCGATGTCTCGTGGATGATCGTTTATACAGGCCAGGGCGATCTCGATGAGGCCGGATATAAAAAAGCCTACGACAATGCCATCGATAAATTTGAGGCCATCGAGCGTTTGACCAAAAAGCTTGCCCCAGGCGAGATAGAACTTGCTCTCACATCGGACGACGTTCGACGCATCCATAAAGCCGGAAAAAAGGTCGCGATGATCGGCGTCGAAAATGCCTACCCGATTGGGACGGATCTCGCCAATATCAGGGATTTTGCACGCCGCGGAGCACGTTATATGTCGCTCAGCCATAACGGCCACAGTCAGCTGGCTGATTCAAACACGGGCGAACGTGATAACAAATGGCTCCACAACGGCCTAAGCGAACTTGGAAAGCAGGCGGTCTTTGAGATGAATAAATGGGGGATCATCATCGATCTTTCTCATCCGTCAAAACAATCAAATATCCAAACTCTCGCATTGACCAAGGCTCCTGTGATCGCATCGCATTCCGGAGCACGGGCCCTGTGCGATCACAGCCGCAATCTCGATGACGAACAGCTTGCGCTTATTAAAAAGAATGGAGGAGTGGTCCAGGCCGTGGCTTTTCGAAGCTATGTCAGCAAGGAAAAAAGCGAGCTGCGATCAACAAAGTCCACCGAGATCATGCAGGAGATCGCCGCCATGGAAAATTTTAAGATGCTTGAACGGTCGGATGTTACAAAACTCCCCGAGGCCGAACGCACCGCCTACACCAATAAATTGAGAGCCTTTCGCGAACGGGTGAATCCCATAATAAAAGAGCGTCTGAAAGAGACGGCGCCTGATGTAAATGTCAAGGATTTTATCGATCATATCGATTATCTCGTTAAAAAGATCGGCATCGACCATGTCGGCATTAGTTCGGATTTTGACGGCGGCGGCGGTGTCGAAGGTTGGGACGACGCGTCCGAAACGTTAAATGTCACAATCGAACTTGTCAGACGAGGATACACAAAAAAACAGATCGGAATGATCTGGAGCGGCAATCTATTACGCGTTTTGGACGAGGTACAGAAAGTATCCAAACGGATGCAGGCACGGGCAAAATAATAGTCCATTAAACCAAAAGGCCGCCCCGACAATGGGACGGCCTTTCTAACTCAAATTCGTGAATTCGTGGCCAAAAAAATAGCCACGAATTCACGAATTTCCAAAGTATCCTATATGCTATTTATTTTCTACCGCGGAACAGTAAACCCAAAACAAGCCCGACTGCGGCCGAGATCAATATGGTCTGACCGGGTTTTTGCCTGGCAAATTCTTTTGCATCCTCGACCAATTCGCGCGGCTCCTTGTTCTGCAATTCTCTAAACTTGTCGCCGGCTTGCGCGAATTTATCGTTCGCAAAATCTTTAGCTTTTCCAGCCGCGTCCTGGATCTTTTGTCCGTATTCCTGGGCCTGCATTTTCAAGTCTCCTAAAAATTCATCGTCCGTAATCTTGTCCGTTATCGGCACAAGGCTCTGTTCCAATTCCTTTTCCGCCTTTTTTACTTCAGTTTCAAATTCTGACATTTCACTTCGTCCTCCTTAAGACATTCGATCATTCCCGATTCCATCGGAAGTTTCTTTTCAAGCGGTCTGATGAACCCATCCGCTATCTGGTTGTAACGCTTTAATCCAATCAAATGTTCGTTCGAAAAGTAAATTGTTTTCGCCGTTCAAATTTTGATTTGACAATGATCTTTCGAAAATGCAAATCTAATTAATCTTAGTAAGTAAGCACTTACTTTGCAAGCGGGGAGACATTTTTGATCAAGGATCTATTCAAATGTGAACACACGGGGCGGATGACGGG
>JBGTCS010000404.1:0-2967 GCA_041748715.1 Pyrinomonadaceae bacterium
TCACGGTAAACGCCTGCACCGACGAGGCCCGGAAAATGAACCGGTTCGTCGACATTACCGGAATATTCGACCTTGTCGGATACCGAGCGAGCAATGTGCAGCAATTAATGGTCGAATGCGAAGAAGTTTCCGCCGCTGTTCAGAATGAAATTGCAAAACTACGGCCAAAACTGCGAGCACCGATCGTTCTAAAATATGTCGAAGGGTTGTCATATCAAGAGATCGCCGATGTCCTGCAATGTTCGATCGGAACCGTGGCCTCGCGGCTAAATCGCGGGCATAAAAAGCTGGCGTTGAATCTTGGCCATCTTCGCGGAGCGGTATAGAGCAAAACATTTGATGAGAAAGAAACATTACAAATCAAAGTTATCGGCATTCGTAAATCACGAACTGTCTAAAACCGGCCATCAGGAGATCGCCGAACATTTGCTGCAATGCTCCAATTGCCGTCTCGAATATGACCAGATCAAGCTCGGGGCGTCGCTGGCTGGTTGTTTGGTGCAGTCGGATGCTCCGGAAAGGGTTTGGAATCAAATCGCTCTTGAGCTTGAGGGAAGCCAATCACCTAAAATAGCATTGATTGAGCAAGGAACCTTTTTTGCCAGTCGTAATCTTGCCGGGTTAACGGTCGCTGTCCTACTGGTGACGTGCTTTGCCGCAGCGGCTTATTTCACATTTTTCGCTCCTGAGACGCGCCCCGCGATGACTGTAAATAACCCGAGCGTCCAAAACGAACAAAAACATTTGTCGGAAGCCGTCGTTCTGCCAGAAAATATTCCGGCTAATTCGGAAATAGCCAATTCCAATTTGGCTCAGCAAAGCGTGCCTGAGATTTCCGAGGGGAATACGGGTTCGCTTCCGTCGTTTCAGTTTGAGACGATCTCCGGCACCCCGACCGTCGGTTTAGCGACAAACGCGAATCAACTGACGGTGGGCGATTATCTGGAAACAAACTCCACCTCACGGGCCCGGATCCAGATCGCCGATATCGGTAATGTCGAGATCAGGCCAAATTCTCGAATTAAACTTGTAGGAACGACTAAAAACGAACATCGGCTTTCGCTCGAACGCGGCGTTCTTCATGCACAAATATCGGCTCCGCCGAGGCTTTTTATAGTCGATACGCCGTCTGCGGTCGCTGTCGATCTCGGCTGCGAGTACACGCTCGAAGTCGATAAAGCAGGGAATAGCCGTCTCGAGGTGACGAGCGGTTTTGTTGCTCTCGAACGTGACGGCCGGGAGTCGATAGTTCCGGCTGGGGCGGTCTGTCTGACCAGAAAAGGCAAAGGATTAGGTACGCCGTTTTCTGCCCTGACAACCGATGCTTTTCGAGCCGCCCTTAATCGATTTGATTTTTCCGGCGGCGGTAGCCGTGCGGTTCAATCGATGCTCGCAAGCAGCAGTTCTGCCGACACAGTTTCGCTATGGCATTTGCTATCAAGGGTAAAAATTACGGATCGCGCTGCTATATACGACGCACTTTCCGAATACGTGAAACCTCCGTCCGAGGTAACCCGCGAAGGCATTCTGCGATTAGACAAAAAAATGCTCGCCGCCTGGCGAGATGAAGTTGAAAGCGTTTTTTAGGTCAGAACCGGGAGCGATAGCGACTGGGTTCTCTGAACGCCACAGCGACGCCGAAAAACCACAAGAAAGAACTCTGCGATTTCAGCGTCCTGCTCAGTGTTCTCCGCGTTTAAAATCTTTCTAACGCAGAGATCGCAGAGACGGACGCGGAGTCGCGCTGAGGAATTAATTCGTGCATTAGTGGCTATTTTCTCTAAGCCTGGAGTTGGATCGACTGTTGAATATGAATAGGAAGTTGCTTCACGTCTACCAGATTGTTTCGATGATGGTAAGTTTGTGGATATTTGAGTCACTGGTAATCAACGGCAAGTCCAGGTGAAACGCCGTCGCAGCAATTATTCGATCCGGCATGTCTGAAACTAGAGTTCTCGGAATCTTAGAGACCGCTTCAGAAATTTCACGGGTTAGATCAATTGACCGAATAGCAGACGATGGTTCGTCGAGGGCATTTTGAAGTGCAACTAAAACGTCGGCAGGAATTCGTTTCTTTTCGATGAGGTATTTTAGTTCAACAATTGTTATGGTCGTTACGAAGATCGATCCATTTAACAATGCCGACTCCAGTGCAACCTGAGCCGGTCCAGACGAAAGCATGGGTTGGCCGAAATACCAAATGACGACATTGGTGTCGATAACGACATCGTTCATTACTTATTTTCCATTCTCCGAATCTTTGGTGTAGCCGCGCCACATTTCATTGCGAGCCTCGCGAAGATCAGAGTCGGTGAACTTTATGTCTAGGTCGGCCAAAATACCTTGCATGGAATGACGGACCGTTTTAGACTTCTCTTTTTCACCGAGAAACTCTACAAAATCCAGTACTTCTTGCTGACGGCTCTTCGGCAAAGAACTCACTTTCTCAATCAATATATCTGTTACCGTCATAATAAATTACCTCGGAATAATTTTAACACGGGAATAAAGGCTCTGTTTTACCGGTAGTACCGCTATTTCTTCGCGGGCCGTGGCGAATGGTGACATAGTATTTCACCGCACATCAACGGACGAATCCCGAAAGATTCCGGTCGCTACCGCTCTCGATTCTGAAACTATTACGGCGAAACTCGAAAGATCTTCCATTCATTATCCGATAGTTCATATACAATCCGGTCATGCAGCCGGTTTTGCCGTCCTTGCCAGAATTCATATTTTTTTGGCGTCATTCGAAATCCGCCCCAAAACGCGGGCAGCGGCACATTGTCACCAAATTTTTGGCCAAATTCGGCAACCCGATTATCTAAAATTTCACGCGACTCGATAATTCTGCTCTGATTGGAAGCCCAGGCACCGATGCGGCTTTCGACAGGACGGGAATTAAAATATTTCTCTGATTCCGCGCGGGAAGTTTTCTCGACGGGACCGTAAATTGCGATCTGACGG
>JBGTCS010000405.1:0-2547 GCA_041748715.1 Pyrinomonadaceae bacterium
ATCCGGCCGTCCTAGAGCCTTTAGGAGCAGGGAATACCAGTGATACGTCGTTGAGTAATTGGGGTTAAGCTCGATAGCCCGTTTGAACTGCTTTTCCGCTTCGGCCCATTGCCACGATGCATCATTGACCGCTCCCAGTGATGCATGCGGTTCAGCCAATTGGTCGTCAATGGCTATCGCACGCCCGGCAAAAACTCGCACCTGCGGTATCGTTTCGCTTGTCGGAGTGCCGGTAACACTTGACAAGACAACGTAGCAATCGGCGATACCGGCGTAAGCGAGCGCGTAATTCGGGTCGCGGTCTGTCGCGGCTTTGAATTGTTCAATAGCTTTCTTGAGGTTTTCTGCCGTTCGCCGATTCCAGTAATACCGTCCTTTCAAATACGCTTGATAGGCTTCGGGATCTGCGGTCGCTGTTTTGGTTACTTTCGCAACCTCTGCACCTGAAAGTTTGGTTTGGAGTTTGCTCGAAACATCCTTCGCAATCTCGCTTTGCAGCGAAACAAGGTCAGATTGCATGCGGTCGTATTGCTCGCTCCAGATCACTCTGTTTTTTTGAACATCAACCAGTTCCAAACTGAGCGTTAACCGGTCGCCACGTCCTGCCACTCGTCCGTTCAATATCGCGTGAACATTCAACTCTTTGCCGATCGTTTGCAGATCTGTTTCTTCACCCTTGTACCGAAAGACCGATGAGCGAGGTTTGACATCCAACTCCGGCAGGCTGGACAAACTCTTGATAAGCGTCTCGGTCATGCCGTCCGATAAATATTCAATATCAGCGTTCCCGCTCTCATTAACAAATGGCATAACGGCGATGGATTCGATTTGCTTGGTTGGGGTGAAATATCGATAGCCGAAGAATCCCGCAACTAATAGCACGGTGGCAATAGCGAAAACTGCCAAATGCCGCTGCCGACTGCCGACTTTCTTCTCCGGCTCCGCCTCCGTAGTGTGTATCTGCGCCTGCGTTGCGGCCTCGTTCGGCGGCGCGGTCTCGTGCAGTATCGCTGTCTGTGGCTCATCACCGAACTGGCCGCCCGCTGACGCAGGTGGTTCCGCCTTTGCCGGGCCGTAGAGCAATTCGGCTCCGTCATCGAGACAGAACATCATCGAATCGTCATTGTAATTTCTTCCGCATTCAGGGCATCGTTTCATAAAGTCTTAATTCTTCAAACCTGCCGTCCAATTCAGGATAACGGTCGGCGGCGGGGTCGTCGATTCCCCGACGAGCGTGCCAATCAGAATTCGTTGGCCGTCGGGCGAGACGTCGTATTCGTGAACGTTGCCGAACCACCCTACCATTCGCGTTTTGAAGAGCGGCTTTGGCGGTGAGAATTGGAAGTTCGCTCCGCCCGGTTTTATCTCCGTTGACGTAAGCATGCCATCCGAGGTGACAAAAAAGAGCTCGCGGCCGTCGCGTCGCCAAACCGGCGAGCGGCCGCCCGCGGTCGAGATGCGAATTTTTTCGGAGCCGAGTTTGCCGTCGTCGGAAAATGATCTGACGTATGTCTCATATTCGCCCGTTTCATCCGTCGAGTAGGCTAGCCATTTGCCGTCGGGCGAGAGCTGCTGCTGCTGCTCGTCGAACGGCGACTCTAACAGGAGCATTTCTTTTCGTTCACCGAACATCGGCAGCGCGTACATATCGAGCCGCGACTTGACGCCACGGTAAACGAACAGGATGAAGCGGCCGTCGGATGTCCAATCTCGCGGGAATCTCGGGCCCGTTAGTAGGGCTTCGGTTTCGCCCGAACCGTTGGCGTTCACGACAGCCATTCCCGGACCGGTCGAGGCGACGATCCGAGAGCCGTCAGGCGACCAGACAGGGAGCTGCGTGAATGTCGATGTGATCCGCTGCGGCGTCCCTTTCTCCAGATCGATGATCCACAGATTTTGATCGCGTTTCACCGCGAGCCGCTTGCCGTCCGGCGAGATGTGCGGGTCCTGGCCGACGCCGACCTTCATCGGCGCATCGACCGTGCCAATCTGTTTACCCCCGCGGTCGTGCCAGATCAATTGATAATCGCGCTGCCATTGACTCTGCCAAAGCAGAACGCCGTTATCCGAGACTGAAAACCTTCGATTGCCTACGTCGTTCTTCTGACCGGTAACTATAGGCAGCGGCTCGCCACTCAATGTGAGAGAGCCGGCATCGAACGACTGTGCTACGAGCGCATCGTTGCGAACAAAAATTAACCATCCCTCGGGCGAATACACGACGGGCGAGTTATCGGGCAAGATCAGGCGGACATCGGGAGAATCAAGCGAGCCTGCCCAGATCCCCTTTAAATCCCTGTAGAAGAGAAACGTTCGGTCGTCAGGCAGAAAGTATGGGAAACGATGCCTTTCTTCAACCGGGTCGAACTCAGCCGCAAGCGCGTCTCGCGGTTCGCCACCCTGTGCCGAGACTTGCATCACTGTCCTTCGATAATCGGGCACGAAGACAATAACGCCGTTTTTGCTCCAGGTTCCGGCGACCACGCGTGCCGCGTCACACAAAATCTGTGGATTCCCGCCCGACAGCTCCGACCGCCTGAGCTTGCC
>JBGTCS010000406.1:0-2286 GCA_041748715.1 Pyrinomonadaceae bacterium
TCCCGGTCGGTGGTTCGAGCGGATCGCCGTCGGTAAATTTTTCGATGATCGCGATCAGAGCTGCCCGTAGAAAAGTTGCTCCGGCCTTGTCCGCACCAAACAATAAATCGATCTTGCCGGCAGGCATATTTTGATCCGGAACAATTTTGTTGACGTCGATCTCCATCACGGTCCCGATTCCCTGGCAGCGTTTACAGGCCCCAAAAGCCGAGTTGAACGAGAACGAACGCGGTTCGAGCGTGGCGATATTTATCCCGCAATTGATGCACGCCATTTTCTCTGAGTAAAGCTTTTCTTCGCCGTCGATGACCGAGATCAAGACAGCTCCGTCTGTGAGTTTGAGAGCGGTTTTTACCGATTCGGCGAGGCGCTCGCGGACGCCGTCTTTTATCAACAGGCGATCGACGACGACCTCTATCGTGTGATTTTTGCGTTTGTCGAGAATGATCTCTTCGTCGAGCTGCCGCAATTCGCCGTTTATCCGGGCACGGATAAACCCGTCCTTGTGCAGCTTTTCAAGTTCCTTTTTAAATTCCCCTTTGCGCCCGCGAACGATCGGCGCAAGTATCATAACGCGTTCGCCGCCAGGCAGGTCGGCGACATTCGCGATGATCTGATCGACCGACTGTCGCGTGATCGGTTCGTCGCACTCGTGACAATGCGGCTGGCCGACGGACGAAAACAGCAGACGAAGAAAATCATAGACCTCGGTTACAGTTCCAACGGTCGACCGCGGCGAACGCGAGACCGTCTTTTGCTCGATCGAGATCGCCGGACTCAGCCCTTCGACCGAATCGACATCCGGTTTTTCAAGCTGATCGAGAAACTGCCGGGCGTAGGCAGACAGCGATTCGACATAACGCCGCTGGCCCTCGGCATAGATCGTATCAAAGGCGAGCGAAGATTTGCCCGATCCGGAAAGCCCGGTGATGACGACAAATTTGTCACGCGGAATATCGACGTCGATGTTTTTTAGATTATGCTGCCGCGCCCCGCGGACTGTGATCTGCTTGATACTCATTACAGTGGAAAATCCTGTCAGTGGTCAAAACGAGTATTTTAACAGACTTACTAAACGCGGTAAATTTGAACAGAGTAAGGATGTACTAAACGGCAGGAGCAGTATTGGGAACAGACGACCGCAAAACAAACATTTCCTTGAGAAATATGCCGTTTACGTAGTTATCGGTGAAGTGAGCGCGCATTATGGCATCAGAAGGTGTTCTGATCATTATGCCGACGGTTCGCGGTAGGGACGATGAACTATTTACGATTTTTACGTCAGCAATTGACATCGACGAGATTAAAGAATCAGCGACTGCTTCGGCAATCAAAAGATAAGCTGCCGATTCACTTTTCTTTAGTAAAGCATCGAACCTGGGACCAGCGATTAGTAATCGCCAGTCCTCCGCGTCATCGTAATAATACCAAGCTGCGAAAGTCGGCGGTGTTCCGTTTTCGTCTAATTTCTTTACAAGTTCCGATGCATCGGAAATTTGACTTTCTACCAGTGCCGTTTTACCCATTGAAATACTCCATACGAAGGATCATTTAAGGCCTTGATTAAAGACTCGGCCTCCAACGGATCCCATAATTTGTAGCGGCTTTGTTCGTCCCATTTAGTTACTATAGCCCAATTCGCATCTAGTTGTGGATTAATTCGACTGTCCGAATCGAACTGGGTTCGAAGTCCCGCGAGCCCAAGCAGTTTATCAAGCTTGTGTGTATAAATCTCATTTATAAAGGCCTTGTCGGGAATAACTGCCGATTGAATTTGCTTTGAAATACATACTTTCAAAGCAAGATCCATTGCGTATCCTGCCAAATAATACGCGGACGATGCCCTTTGGTTCTGCAACAGAAGATTAGCGTCTCCTAACCTCATTTCCGCAAGATTCTCGAGATCCTTTTTCGTCAACATAAAAACGAAATCCCAAAAAACATTATAACAGATGCAAAACAGCGAAAAGCGCAGTTACGGAGATTACTGTCCAAAGCAAAACGCCTTGGATCAGCGGCCGTGCACCGACATTTTTCAGGATTTTGCTAGAGAGACTCGCGCCGATCAAAAATAGCGTGACGATCATGCCGGCTTTGGCGAGATTTACCAGTGCATCAAAAACGCTCGGAAAGATTAAGGACGATCCATAAGTACGAACCGCCGTCGCCAGCAGAAAGAGAAAGATAAACCAAGGGATTGAGATCTTTGCGGCCTTGCCGGTCGCGTCTTTCCGGTAAAGAAAAGCAAAAAACAGAGCGATCGGCGCTATCCAGAGGGCCCGGGCG
>JBGTCS010000407.1:0-2729 GCA_041748715.1 Pyrinomonadaceae bacterium
GGATTCATCTCGACGACGCTGGCTCGTACCTTTTCTTTTTCGACGCATGAGTTACAGCTCGAACCGACTGAGACGTAAAGCTTGCCGGAGTTTGAAAAAGCCATCGTCCGCGTCAGGTGCCAACCGCCGTATTTGTAGCTCAGGCCGTAGTCGGGAAACGTCGCGAGCGTCTGCGGGTTCTTATCGCTCGGCGTTATTTCGCCTCGAGTAAATTTTCGCCGCGTCAATTGATGCGTTTCAGCGAGATAAAGCCAATCCTGGCCATCGGCATCCCGATAGAATTGAACGCTATTCGGATTGCGTAGATTATTCAGATATGGGATCGCCCGAGCGAATTTGCCTGCGATTGCGTCCCATCCGTCGAGAATGTAAACCGCTCCGCGCTTGTTGTCAGTCAAATTGTAAAGATCGGTCACAAAAATACGCCCGTCAGGCGATTTGGCAAAAAAGCGCACCCGTTTTAGGCCCTGGATAGCGGGTACGATCTCAAATCCCTCCGCCAGATCGAGAGAGAATGAGCGGCCGTTATCGAGCTTGATCCGGTTCGCCACGAGCCTCGGCTGTGAAAAGGCCAAAAGCGGGGTTAAAATAACGACCAGAAAAAAAAGAATCTTCATATGACCGAGTGTTTTAATTTTTTAGACGGGTTGAATATCACTTTTACACAATCTCGGACCTGTCACCTATAACCTATCATTTATTCCGTAAGTGCAGCTAAAATTATGAAAATCGACAATTTCCGTGTCAAAGAAGGAACAAAGGTCAATCTCAAGGATCATCCGACAGACTACTCGGGCGAGTACAACGACAAGAAACAGGCCGTAAAAGACCTCGAAAAAAATATCGAACATCTTGCCGATCTGCAAAATATCTTATACGCCGAGAATATTCATTCGCTGTTGATAATATTTCAGGCTATGGACGCTGCCGGCAAGGACGGTGCGATCAAGCACGTGATGAGCGGAATAAACCCACAGGGCTGTCAGGTGACGTCGTTTAAGGCGCCGTCGACCGAGGAATTGGAACATGATTATCTCTGGCGCTGCCAAAAAGCTCTGCCCGAACGCGGCCGCATCGGAATTTTTAACCGGTCGCATTACGAGGAAGTCCTCGTTGTCCGCGTGCATCCGGGTATTCTGAAAAATCAGCAACTTTCAGACGAGATAAAAAACGATAAAAATATCTGGGAAAAACGGTTTCGGCAGATCCGCGATTGGGAGCATCATTTGGCCGAGAATGGTACGCATGTCATAAAATTCTTTCTAAACGTCTCACGCGATGAACAGAAAAAACGTTTTCTCGAACGCATCGACACACCGGATAAGAACTGGAAATTTTCGGCCAGCGACGCCAAGGAACGCGGATTCTGGGACGGATACATGAAAGCGTATTCTGAAGCGATGCAGGCGACATCGACCGAAAAATCGCCGTGGTATGTGGTCCCGGCGGACAAGAAATGGTTCACGCGTCTGGCAGTTTCAGAGATAATTGTCGAGAAAATGGAATCGCTCGATCTGAAATATCCGGTCGTGACAGAACAGCATAAAGCAGAACTGTTAGAGGCCAAGAAAATGTTGGAAATTGAGAAATAAGTCGACGGCTATTTAACGGGCATGATCCGCATTATACGATCATCGTCCTTGGCCGGCGAGCCTCGGCCGTCGCGGTTAGAGGTTGAGAAGTAGATATAGCCATCGGGACCCTCGGCGATTTCGCGAATCCGGCCCATCACTCCATCAAGCAAGTTTTCCTGCGAGACCACCTCTCGCCCGTCGAGGACAACGCGAATGATCCTGGTTCCCCGGAGGCAACCAAAAAAGAAATTGCCTTTGAAAGCAGGGAATTTGTTGCCGCTGTAGAACATCCCGCTTGCCGGTGCGCACGCCGGCGAATATTCGAGCAAAGGCGAGACCATGCCGTCGCGTTTCTGGTTGTGATGAATTACCGGCCAGCCGAGGTTTTGACCGCGTTCCACAAGGTTAAATTCGTCGCCGCCCGATCCCTTTCCTTCAAATGTGCTGGGGCCATGTTCCGTCTGAAACATCAATCCAGATCCCGGCTGCCATGCCAAGCCCTGAGCGTTTCGATGGCCGTAGCTCCAGATCTCACCGCCAGCACCGGCGGTTTCTAAAAAGGGGTTATCTGTCGGGACGCTGCCGTCGTCATTTAGCCGCAGCGTTTTTCCGGCGAGCGAATCAAGTTTTTGAGCTAAATTCCAATCGGTCGCGTCACCGGTCGTGACATATAGTTTGCCGTCCGGCCCAAAGCGAGCCCGGATGCCCGCATGATTTGGAGCTCCGGGAATGTTATCGATGATCACCTTTGGCTCGGTAAAAGTATTGTTAGCGAATTTATACCGCATCACCTTGACCCGCCGTCCGTCCTGATTGTAAGAATATGCCAGATAGACCCAGTTGTTTTTCTCAAACTCAGGATGGACCGAAATATCCATCAAGCCGCTCTCGCTCGTTGGTTCGACATCAGGAACTGTAAAAACAGGCTCCGCTCTTAATTTGCTGTTTTCGATAATGCGAACACGGCCCGGTCGTTCGGTAAAGATCAGATCTTTGTTTGGCAGCCACGCAAATCCCCACGGAACCACCAGCCCGCTGGCGACTGTCTCAATGCGGAATTTGGCATCGCCGCTCGAGGTCGAGACAACCGAGTCGACGGCAATGCCAGCAGAGGCACACGCCGATGCGAAAGCGAAAATCAAGAGAGAGAGCATG
>JBGTCS010000408.1:0-12881 GCA_041748715.1 Pyrinomonadaceae bacterium
ACGCAACTAATCTTACTGTTGAGATCGGGTCTTCATCGGCGGCGGCACGTTTGGCGGCCATCTGACGCACGATGCCGTTTGCGACCTCGCCAGCGTTACAAGCGTCAACCAGAGCCTCAACGACCTCGGACTGATATCTTGTGCCGACAAAGCTCCTCAGGCGTTCGAGAGCGGCCTGCAGTTCCATTCCTTTTGAATACGGACGGTCGATGGTCATCGCATCAAATGTATCGGCGACAGAAACGATCTTGCCCTGCAGCGGAATTTGATCGCCCGTCAACCCTTGAGGGTAGCCTTGTCCGTTGACCATTTCGTGGTGCATATACATGCCGGGCATAAAGTCTTTCATCTTCGGGATCTGCGACATTATCTTGTAACCCTTTTGTGGGTGGGTTTTCATAATCTCGTATTCCTCGTCTGTCAACGCCGAAGGTTTCTTAAGAATCGCATCATCGACTGCGATTTTGCCGATATCATGAAGAAGGGCACTGATTCTCAATTTCTCTAATTCGTCAGCGTCCATTCCCATCCTTTTTCCGATAGCGACCGAGATTCGTGAAACCCTTTCCGAATGCCCACGAGTGTACTTGTCTTTGCCGTCGATCGCGGCGGCGAGAGCTTTAACTGTACCGACAAACATCTCGCGATTTTCCTCAGCTGCCTTGGCGAGATTGGCGATTTGTTCCTCGATGGTGTCGGTCATCGTGTTGAATGTTTCGCCAAGGGTTCCGATCTCTGTTATGTTTTTGGTTTCGACGCGGGAAGAAAAATCACCGGCCGCAATCTGTTTGGCCGCGTTTACCAGGGTTAGCAGTGGCTGCGTCAAAAATCGAGCACCGGCCAGACCCACGATCAGGGCGCAGACGGCAAACGCCAGGCTGATAAACCAGATCTGGGTCCGCATTTCACCCACCGAAGCCAGTGCCCGGCTCTCGTCCTGCATCGTGATGACACCCACATTGTAGCCATCGACAAGTTGAGCGGTCGAATAGGCGCCGATCATTGCGTGGCTTTTACCATTAAATGTCGCTGCAAACGGCACCAACGCAGATTGAACCTGAACTCCGGATTCGAGCCATTCCTCTACGATCCTAAGATCACCCATCGGTTTACGTGTCGCCGTCAATTCCGGATCCGGGTGAAACAGCGTTTCGCCAACATTATTGACAACAAAAATGATGGGCAATCCCGAATTCCAGAGTTCCTCTTCGGTTGAAGCCTTAACGCCGACCAAGCCTTGTGAGATCGACTGTAGCGAAGCGATAGCAACTATTTCAGCTTCGCTGCGTCCATTGATAATGACCGAGGAAACAAACGGCATAACAAACTGGGCGGTTCCCGGTATTTTTGTCGCGTCGCCGACCCGTAATTTAGTTTTTCCGGATGACTCGGGAATCGATTCGGCGATCCGCTCGACATCACTGAGGCTGAGTGATTCAGAACGGAATGCGGTCAACGGTTCCTCGTTTATGGGTTTGATCAAAAGTGCCAAAAGTTCCGGATTTTCTCGCAGGATAGTACCGAGTTTCATCTCGGTCCGCAGGCTGGAAATTACCGCAGGGTCATTCGCCAGTTCGAGTCCGTCGGAAAGACTGCCAACAATCGAGCTAAAACGGCGTCCGAAGATTTCGATCTGACGAGCCTTTTCTTGAACCAATTGGATCTGATAGCGATTTTCGGCCGATCGCAGTTCCCGGCCGCTTTTATCCGAGAGCAGCCATCCGGTCAGGACGAGCGGGACGAGGCCGACCAGCAGGAGGGTTGCGACGACAAAAAATAGAAGACTGATTCTTTTTGTTTTGGTGGGCATCTGAAGGGGGAGACGATTGAATCGCCAGAGATAGTTTATGCTATTGCTCGACGGCAGGTCAACAAGTTTTAACGCCCGTTGCTTCGTACCTTCGAATTCCCTGTTCAGGTCGGTGACACTTTAGAGCCGCTTTACGATGACCAACGTAATATCGTCATTAGGAGCAGCGGTTCCCGTAAAATCCGAGAGCGCGGATTCGACTTTGTCACGGATCGCGCTCGCAGAGCGTGAGACATTGTTGCGGATCACCTCCTGCAGCCGATCCATTCCAAATTCGTCCTCGGCCAAATTGTTGGCCTCAGAGACGCCGTCGGAATAAATGAAAAGTAAATCACCCGAATTTAACTGCGCGTGGCCCGTCTCATATTCGGCAAAATCCATTAAACCTAGCGGCAGGCCCCCGGATTGGAGCATCTCGATCGATCCATCCGAGCGCCCAATGAGCGGCGGATTGTGCCCGGCATTAATAAATTTCAGAGCTCCGGTTTCCGGTTCGAGTTCAGTGATGAATAGCGTGATAAAACGGTTATTCGGCGTGTGGTCGGTGAGGTATTCGTTGACCGATTTGACGGTTCGATCAAGTGGTGTCTTGGCCGCGACCTGGCCGTGAATAGCTGCATGCAAACTGGACATCAACAGGGATGCAGAAGTTCCTTTCCCCGAAACGTCGCCGAGGGCGACAAGCATTTTTCCGTCGTGCCGAGGTATAAAATCGTAGTAATCCCCGCCGATCTCGTAGCACGAAAACGAAATGCCCTGGAATTCGTAACCTTCGATGATCGGCGGTCCGGCGGGTTGAAATCGCTGCTGGATCTCGGTCGCAAGTTCGAGTTCGCGTTCCATCCGTTCACGATTGATGCGTTCATCCAAGAGACTGGCATTCTCAACACGTATCGACGCTACCGAGGCGAGAGTCGTCAGAATATCAAGATGTTCGGTCGTAAATGTCGACTGGTGGGTCGGCGAATCGGCATATATTATGCCAAAAACATGCCGTTCATCCACGCTCATCGGAACTGCCAAAACGGAACGAATGCCCTGTAAGATGATCGTCTGACTCGCAAATCGCGGATCCATCTGTGCATCTGAGGTGAGGACCGATTTGCCATTCTCGATAACCTCGTTCATGATCGCCCGGCTTATCCGCACTTCTGAAATTGGATCGTCACTGCCCCGAACACGTGCGACTTTGATCTGTAGTTCCTCGCTCGGGTCGTCGGTTCGCAGCATTATAACCACTCGTTCGGCCGGAACTGCTTCAAAAACAAGGGTTGCCACCTGATTCAAAGTGTCGTCCAAGCCGCTCGACGACAGCAGGGCGACGCCGACTTTGCTTATTAGACCCAGCAAATCGGTTCGGGACGAAAACGACGAATCCAGAATCTCGGTCGTCGGATTTCGCCGCCCCATCAATGAGATCGTGTTGGACGGATCGAGAGATTCGGTGAAATCAGAGATCAACGTCGAACTAAACCCTTCCTGACTTTTGAATCCAGCGTCGAACTTGATTCTCGTTTCGCCGATCTGAACCTCGCCGCCACTTGTCAGCGGCATCATTGAGGTCGCCGGAGCACCGTTTAACCGGGTTCCATTGGCCGAACCGAGATCAAGTAGCCAATATGCGTCGCCTTCCTGACGAACTTCGGCATGCAGTCGGGACGCGAAGGCGTCAGGTATACAGATATCGGCACGGGCTGAACGTCCGATCGTTGTGCGAAGCCGGGAAAGCGGGAAATCTTCGGTATTACCGTTTGGATGTTTGACAACTAGATTCGCCATATTTCAACTATTTGGAATTTTTGCGTCCACGAACGACAACCGTTCCCGCTGTGAAATCGTGCAGGGCCCGCCCGCTTTCGTTCACCGCCGCTATAACGAAACCAATACCGCCCGTCAAAACTGTTACTGTGTAACCGAGCAGATTTCGTCGCAGCACGACCCCCATCGTCAGCCGAGTTCCATTAATATTTAAAATTGTAAGTCCCGTGATCATCTTACCGAGCGACTGGCCCCGCAACAGCGGGAACAGTAGAAAATTGCCCGCGAATAACAAAAACCCGAGGATCCACACCCCCGATCCCAACGCGACCGAACCTCGGTCGACTAGCAGACGACCGATGGCCAGCCATCCGACCGGTAGGGCGAGCAACAGCATGTAATCGATACTCAACGCCGCACAACGTAATACAAATGGAGCTTTTATCTTCTCCGGGTCAAAATCGATAATATTTTCAGAATCAACAGTTCTGTCTTTAGAAATTGCTCGCGTTGCGGCAGTAGCCATAAAAAATCTCAAGGGCTATCCCATCAAAAAATGTAAAGTCGTATCGCCAAGCCGAAGCCGGTCGCCACTGGCCAGAGCATGCGGTTGACGCGGCTGTAACCGAACCGAGTCGCCGACACCCGCAAAAAGTATAGTTCCGTTTGAGGAGCCTAGATCCTCGATCAAAAAGCTGCCGCCCTCGCGCCAGATCCTTGCATGCCGACGCGAGATCTTTGTTTGCGGATCGTATTTAGAAAGATCGACATCTGGAAAGATATTCGATTGCGGATCACGGCGACCAAGCAGGCTTTCGTTTTTTTCGAGCGAAAACACGGGGGCGTCAAGTTCGCTGGTACCATCAATTACCAATTTCGCTGTCGCACCGGAGCGAGTGTAAATTTCGGCGTGCACGCCCTGCTGCGCGATAGGCTGTTTGGCACCGCAAAAAGCACAAAATAAATCGGTCGCAACAATTCGCTGGCCGCAAAATCCACAAAACACGCTTTGATTTGCAAGACTGACGACGGCCGGGATTTCCGTCACTCCGTAGGTGACCTTTCCCGCTCCCAGATTTTCGAGGTGGACGGCCAACGCCTGACGCATCGATTCAGCCGAAGCGAATCGGCTGTCGGCATTATATTCCACAGTTTTCATAAGGATCCGTTCCATCTGATCCGAAAGTTGCGGATTTATCTGCCGTGGACGCGGATTCTTTTGAAAATCAAAGATTAACAGCGGATTATTCTGCGGATCGGCCCCGGTCAACAAATGAAACATCGTCGAACCCAGGCTGTAAATATCCGAACGCGGCTCGACCTGTCCCGAAAACAATTCGGGTGGTGCGTAACCCATGGTTCCGACGGCTGTCACACCTTTTTCCTCTTGGTTTATCGAGCGGGCAATGCCAAAGTCGATCAACATGACCCGGCCCGTATTGCCATCGAGCATGATATTTGACGGTTTTAAGTCTCGATAAACGATCGTCGTTGGCAATCCGTGCAGGTAAGCCAAAACATCGGCGACCTGTAGGGACCATTCAGTAACGATCCGCTCGTCAAGCCGTCCGCCGGGCGTCGCCCTTAGGCGGGCGGCAAGATCGCCGCCGGCGATGTATTTCATGACCAGATAAAAGCGGCCCTCAAAATCATCAAAAAAGTAATCGTAGATCGTCGGTATCGACGGATGATCGAGCGTTGAGAGAATCGTCGACTCGCGTTTGAAATCTTCGATCGCCTTAAATTGTTGGGCTTCCTCGATGCTCGACTGCACCATTTCTTTAACCGCACGCTCTACGCCGCCAAGATTTTGATCCTTGGCCAAATACACGGCTCCCATGCCGCCGCCGCCGATCTTTCGGACGATCTTATATCGGGCATTCAGCAGTACGCCTTCGGATAGGATCTTGAGGCCGGGCCGTTTCCCCCCGGTATCACTGCCTAGCGGATGAGCGGTATGATTTGCGTCATCACGCGGTTCGACGTTTGTTTCAGCATCGTTTTTAGAATCGTTATCCGCGAAAACTGGCGTTTCGCCCGACACCGAAGATTCAGTTCCGGCTAAATCGGATGCGGATTCTTGATTTATCTCGTCAACCTTGTCGGTCCCAACCGAGAGAGAATCGGAGGGAGACTCGTTGGTTTCAAGGTCGGTTTCATCGTCGGCTGAGCCAGTTTCCGAGTCGACTTCGCTCGCAACCATGCTGCTTGAGTCCATCTCGGCATCATTTTCACGGACAACATTTGATTCGATTGAATCCGATTCAGAGGCGGAATCTGTGGCACCCAAGTCGACTCGATCCGATTTTGCGAGATCTCGTGCGTTGTCATCGAATTCGGAACTTTTGGTCGACACTCCGATCTGGGGTTCGATAATTTCGTCGTACTCCTCCGGCATTGCGATCGGCATATCGACTGTTACCTCATCCGCGTGGTCCGCAGCTGTAGGCGCATCTGGTTGCATCGGCTTTCCACAGCCGGGACAATATCCGGAAAGTATCGCGACTTCAAAGCCGCATAGGTGACAGAGGGGCATTATATTTACGAGATCAATAAATCGAAACCTAGTGCATTATTTGAAAACGCAAAAAAGTTTTACCGACGATAACTTCGTCACCGTCGTTGAGTAGTTGGGCATTGCCGGGAAGCAACCTGCGGCCGCGGTTTACGTAAGTTCCGTTGGTTGAGCCAAGGTCTTCGATATGATACGAACCATTGCTTTTTAAAATTCGGGCGTGACGCCGCGAAACTTTCGCATCCGAATCATGAATATCGAGATCTACATCCGGAAAGATTCCGTTATCGGCATCCCACCGGCCGATGGTTGACTCATCGTTTACCAGTTTGAATTCGGTTCCGGGTACATCTCCGCGTTCGACAATAAGTGATGCATGAGCAACGCCCGAACCTCTGCCTTTGGGCGATGAAGCCGAAACCGCGTCATCGGCCTCGTACGCGACCGGCGGAATTCCGAGCGATGTCACACTGACCGGCCGAGATACTCCCGATCGATTTGGCGGCACATACGCCGCCGGCTCGCTTAGCGAATCCGGTGCGTCTTGCGGATCCATTAATTTGGTTCCGCACTCGTCGCAGAATCGGGAGGTATCGAGATTTGCCGACTGGCATGACTGGCATCTGATCATGGTTTTATTCGCTCAACGTGTCAGTTCAACCGAACGTCATAATACAATTCAGTATTTTACCTTCTATGTTGTATTACGTAAATCGTAATTCTACCTCATATTAACGTCAAACCTTTAATGTAGGTTCTCTCTCGGGAACATCGGAGCGTATGCTTGGACTTTTTTGAAACAATGACGAAAATCCTGTCGTAATAGTCGCTTGGAACGACATAACAATTCACATTCGATATACTCTGACGACAGAGTTATAAACCAGAGAGAGGACAGATACATATGGCACTAAGCCGTAAAAGAAAGATAATTATCGGCGCGGTGGCGGCTGTTTTGTTGATCATAATTATTATCGCCAGCATTTTTGCGACCCGTAAAGATACCCCCGAAGTAACGATCGTCAAGGTCGAGGTCCGCAAGGAACTCCGCTCGACGGTTACTTCGTCAGGTGAGGTGCGGCCGATTCAGTTTATGAATCTGACAAGTGAGGTCCAGGGCCGGATCGAAGAGATTTACGTAAAAGAGGGCGATCAGGTTACAAAAGGTCAGGTGCTTGTCCGCCTGGATCCTAATCAGCTTCAGTCGAATACCGATGCTCAACTGGCGGCTTTTCAAGGTGCTCAGGATGATGTTCGAGTATCGCAGTCTCAGGTTACCGCTGCTCAAAACTCGCTCTCGCAGGCTCAACAGTCTTATAACGTCGCCCAGGTTTCGGTTGATTCGGCGAGACAGTCTGCTGAAGCGGCGCAGGCGGATGTTGACCGCGAACTTAAGAACGTGGCGATCGCCAAACGCGAACTGCAGCGTACCGCTCAGTTGTTTGAATCGGGCGTTTCGTCACGATTTGCGTATGACGACGCCAAAGACAAGGTTGACCAGAGCGAGATTTCGCTCCGCAATGCGGAATCGAGACTCAAATCAGCATCTTTGGCGATCAAGGAATCGAGAGCCAGACTCGATCAACAGGCGATCGCGGTTCGTGACGCTAGACGGGCTGTTTCAACGGCTGGATTAAATGTTTCGTCGAGTCAGTCGCGTGCAAATCAGCAGTCGGCCGTTTTGAGGGGCCAACGCAGCCAGCGCGACAAGACTATGCAGTACGCTCCGATCAACGGCGTGATCGCTGAGATCCCGTCGAAGGTTGGGACATTTGCCGTTGCCGGCCTTTCAACAACGGCTTTGCTAACTATCGCGGATATGTCGTCGATAAATGTCGAGGTCAAGGTTGATGAAACATCGATTGATAAAGTCGAGGTCGGTCAAAAGGCAAAGATCAAGGTCGACGCGTTTGGCGATATTGAGATCGCCGGTGAGGTTATCCAAAAAACGCCCCTAGCGGTGGGAAAATCGCAGACGAGCGGCGGACTCTCGACAAATATCAACGTTCAGGAAGCCAAGGAATTCCGAGTCGTAATTAAAATGGTCGATCTGCCCGAGGAAATCCAAAGCGGGCTTCGACCGGGTATGAGCGCCACGGCCGAGATCACAACAAAAACGGTGGAAAACGTCATTGCCATTCCGCTTCAGGCCGTGATCGAGAAAAAGCCCGATGCCCAGCCGTCACCGACGCTGCCGGACGATGGGCCGCCGGTTTCCGATAAACCAAAAATGATCACGGGTGTTTATGTTATGGACGGCAACAAAGCCAAATTTGTCGAGGTCGAGACCGGCATTATCGGGGAATCCGATCGACAGATTATCAACGGCCTTAGCGAAGGCGATGAGGTCATCACCGGGCCAAGCAGGATATTAAACACACTTAAAGAGGGTGCTTTGGTTAAAAAGCAAACTAAAAAAGAAGGCGAACCCGGCAAGTGATCTAGTAATGTACAGATTTATGGAAGACGAAAACGGGAACGGTACACAACCAAAGTCGCCTGCTGTCGATGCTCCAAGCGATGCATTGATCAGCATGAAAAACATTTGGAAAACTTACCAAATGGGCAACGAAGCTCTTCACGCGCTTCGCGATGTGACCTTTGAAGTAAAAAGGAACGAATATCTAGCGATCATTGGTCCGTCGGGTTCGGGTAAATCGACTTTGATGAATCTAATCGGCTGTCTTGATTCCCCGACAAAGGGCGAATATTGGATCAACGGCCATCGAGTTTCGGAAATGTCTGATGACGAACTTGCAAAGATTCGGAATCAGGAAATTGGCTTTGTTTTTCAGACCTTTAATCTTTTGGCTCGTGCGACCGCGCTACATAACGTAGAGCTCCCGTTGATCTATGCCGGCATTAGAGCAACCGAACGAAATGAGATAGCCCAAGCTGCCCTGACGGCGGTCGAACTCGGCGATCGGATTACGCATCGGCCAAACGAGCTTTCCGGCGGACAGCGCCAACGTGTCGCGATCGCCCGCGCTTTGGTAAACAACCCGTCAATACTGCTTGCTGACGAGCCGACCGGAGCGTTGGATTCAAAAACAAGCGTCGAGATACTTCATCTTTTTGAAAAACTGCACGACGAAGGAAATACCATCATCCTCGTGACGCACGAACCAGAGGTCGCGCAACGGGCGCACCGAATTATCACAATTCGTGACGGCCGGATCGAAAAGGACGAACGAACAAGATAATGGATACGCTTCCGGGCTATGTCTCGATCGTTTTTATTCTTACGACTTTTTTGACGATCGGTTTTCTGCTTCAGGCAGCCAAAGCAGCCGGCCTGCATTCCGCTCCCTCGCGGATTCTAATTTTTCTCCTCCCTTTGTGGATCTTTTTTCAAGCGATTCTCGCTGTCGGCGGATTTTATCTGAAAACTGATACTATGCCGCCGCGGGTGATGGTATTTGGCGTGTTGCCCGCGTTATTACTTATAAGCGCCTATTTTTTATTCTTTCGACCACACTTTATCGAGAAATTACCCCTCAGGCATTTGACGCTTTTGCATGTTGTCAGAATCCCGGTGGAGATAGTTTTGTACTGGCTTTTCGTCGGTGGTCAGATTCCACAGATAATGACATTCGAGGGCCGAAATTTCGATATTCTATCCGGTCTTCTGGCTCCGATCGTTTATATTGCCGCTTTTCGAGGGCCCGAGGTCAAAAGATGGCTGTTGGTCGCATTCAATATTTTTGGACTTATTTTACTGGCAAACATCGTGTCGACCGCGATCTTGGCGTTGCCGACGCCACTGCAGCAGTTGGCATTCGAACAGCCAAACCAGGCAGTTCTTTATTTACCGTATGTTTGGCTGCCGACGATGGTGGTTCCGATTGTGCTTTTTGCACATTTATCCAGTTTGTGGAAACTGTTTAGCCAACGAGAAATTTGAAATCATGATCCGGGGCCCATAGCCCTATGTAAACCCTTTGCCCCTGAAAAGCTGCAAATCTCGACCCGATCGAGGCACTTCGATTTGAATGGTAGAATGAGGGACAGAAACAAATATCCAAAACGGCTCGTATTATCAAAATTGGTTGGATAAGCTATTTATAGATGAATTTTTCAGAAACATTAAAGCTCGCGATTGCGGCGATCTGGGGACATAAGCTCAGATCGTTTCTCACTTTGTTGGGAATGATAATCGGCATGTCGGCCTTTATGATCGTACTTTCGCTTTTGCAGGGATTTAACGGTTATGTCGACGAAAAAATTGCCGGTATTGGTTCGAATACCTTTAACGTTCAGCGTTTTAATTTCGAAGATTTTAAGGATACCGACACCATCGCGGCGGCCCAACGGCGTAATACCGAACTGAGTTTTGGCGAACTCGAATTTATCCGTGAGCGATCGCAGCTTATTGGTCAGATCGCTGCCAAGGCCGGCAACACATCGAGTTCGGTACGTCGCGGCACGGAATCATTGACCGATGTTTCGATCACCGGAGCGGAGCCCGCGATACGGGACATCGAGAAACTCGATATCGCCGAGGGTCGCTATTTTACCAAAGCCGAAAACGACAATTCGATGCGCGTCGCATATATTGGCAAGGATATCGCGACAAATTTGTTTCCGCAGGGCGGAGCCGTTGGCGGCGAAATATCGATTCGCGGCATTCCTTATAGAGTGATCGGAATTCAGACGGCGAAAGGAACCGTGTTTGGTTTTCCGCAGGATAATTTTATCCAGGTTCCGATTCAGACTTTTAGCGCGAACTTTGGCGGCCTTAGGCGTGGGCGAGCTCCATTTTTTGTTGCCATGCCAAAAGACGGCGTAAAAATGGCGGATGCCGTTGACGAGGTTCGAACCCTGATGCGGATCAAACGCAAGGTACCGACGGGAGAGAAAGACAATTTTGGTATAGTCACGCCGGACGCGATCAGCGGGCTGCGCGACAGCCTATTCGGAACGATTTCGATTGTCATATTGGTCGTTCCGGCAATAGCTCTGATGGTCGGTGCGATCGTCATTATGAATATTATGCTCGTCGCGGTGACCGAACGAACGAAAGAGATCGGGATTCGCAAATCGCTGGGAGCCAGACAATCCGACATTCTAAAACAGTTTTTGGTCGAATCCGGCTTGCTGTCGGCCATCGGTGGGCTGATCGGGCTTGGCGTGGCGTTGATTATTGGAGCCATCATTACTGCGTTTGTTTTTCCAACTCGCATCCCGTGGTGGTCTGCCGTGATCGCTATCAGCGTTTCGGCTATCGTCGGGATCCTGGCCGGGCTTTTTCCGGCATGGAAAGCCGCCCAGCTTGATCCGATCGAGGCGTTACGGGCCGATTGATATGAAAGTAATTACCAGTCGATTTTACGAAAACTTTCGGATGGCGATCGATACGCTGCGGACGAATAAATTACGTTCGTTTTTAACGATCATTGGCGTCGTCGTCGGCGTGATAACGGTTATGGTGATCTCGTCTATCATCAGCGGAATCGGGATGGCGGTTGAAAAGCAGGTCAAGGCATTCGGAACGCGTTCGATCTTTGTTTACAAACGCGAAATTG
The DNA here is from genome assembly GCA_041748715.1 of Pyrinomonadaceae bacterium. Taxonomy (GTDB): domain Bacteria; phylum Acidobacteriota; class Blastocatellia; order Pyrinomonadales; family Pyrinomonadaceae; genus OLB17. Next base: position 11,609 of record JBGTCS010000408.1, read on the forward strand.
GAATTTCGTTTGGACGTCCATCGCGCGAAGAGCGGATGCGACCCGATCTGACACTCGATGACGCCTTGGCCCTTAGATCGCTTTCCGAAGTTGAAACATCCGTGCCGTTTCTAAACGTCTCTAGCGGATTTTTTGGCAATCGAACCATCGTGTCGGCCGCCGGCAAACAGACTCAAAATATTCAACTGAGCGGGACTCTGCCCGAAATAGAAAAATCGGGTACGGAAATCCTCATCGAAGGCCGCTGGTTTACACAAGCTGAAAGTGATGCCAAACGCGATGTTTGCTTGATCGGAGACACAGTAAAAGACACCTTTTTCCCATACAAATCCCCGATCGGTGAAACGCTTGAGATCAACGGTCGCGAATTTTTGATCATCGGCCATTTGCAAAAGAAAGAGCAGTTGTTTGGCGGCGGCGGCGGCAATAATGACGAGAGCAACTCGATATTTTTGCCTTTTCACGCAGCTTTGCGGATCAAGCCAAACGCCGATGACATCTTCATTTTGGCCATCGCCCGCGAAGGCCGTCTACTGGAGGCTCGCGATCAGATCGAAGATCTGCTTAGAGTTCGCCGTCAGGTTGAATTTGGCAAGAAAAACAATTTTTCAACCGCTACGGCCGACAGTATTATCGATCAATTCAAATCCATAACTGCTGGTGTTGCATTAGCAATGATCGTCATTTCATCGATCGGATTGATGATCGGCGGGATCGGCGTAATGAATATCATGCTCGTCTCGGTTACGGAACGAACGCGCGAAATCGGCATTCGAAAAGCCGTTGGAGCAAAGAAGAGTGACATTCTGCTTCAGTTTTTGATCGAGGCCGGAACCTTGACAGGTTTTGGTGGCCTCGTTGGACTAGTGATCGGATGGGGTCTGACTTTATTGATCAGTCTAGTATTCCCATCCTATGTGCCGTGGTGGGCTCCGGCGGCCGGCTTTTTTGCTAGTGTCGGTATCGGTGTGATATTTGGAATATGGCCGGCGTGGAAAGCCGCTCGATTAGATCCAATCGAATCCTTGAGATATGAATAAACAAAGGCCCGCCAAATCGCGGGCCTTTCCACATTAGTTAGCTAATAAATCCCGGGAACAAAAAGGCCATTGTCACGCCAAACAAGAGTAACAGGACAAATATCGAGATCGAAGCGCTCCACGCCACGGTTCCGGTAACTCGTTCCCCGGCATTCTTTAATCCCGTCGCGTTCATAAAAACCCAATAAAATCCCAACAGACTAAAGGCGCCTAAGAAAGTGTAAATTACCGGG
>JBGTCS010000409.1:0-3454 GCA_041748715.1 Pyrinomonadaceae bacterium
CACAGCGGCGACACGGTCAGCCGCTATTTTTTGAATATCTCGTCGGTCGGCCTGGCGGCGTCGGTCATAAAACGCGTAAAATCCGCCAAGGTATTTGACTGGCTGCCGGTCGATGCCCTTCGCGGGCGGGCAAATTTTGCGGTGTCGGCTCTGCAGTCAGTCCTCGATCTCAAACCCGTGACAATTCGCGTCAAACTCGACGACGGCGATCATAAAACGCTTCAGACAATAAGTTTTTGCGTCGCTAATTCCCGCTATTTTGGCGGCGGGATGATGATGGCTCCCACGGCGAGCCTCAATGACGGCCTGCTTGACGTTGTAAATATCGGCGACATCCGCACGGCCAAGATCCTATTAAATGTTCACACCCTGTATCGCGGAACGCACAACGATCTGGACGAAGTAAACAGCACGCTGGCCCGCCGCATTGAGATCTCGTCGGTCGATCCGCTCCGCGACGTCTTGCTCGAAACCGATGGCGAGATGCCCGGAAAATTGCCCGCGATCTTTGAGGTCGTCTCAAACGCTTTGCGCGTCCGCGTTCCCAAAACATGAAAGGTGAAAATTTCGGCCGTGTTACATTTTGGTTACAAGCATCATTTGAAAACGCCCGACTCTAAATAGTTTTTGATAAGTTCAATAGTGTCAGCAGATCTATAGTTTAACTAGAGTTCACTATTAACATTATGAAAATACTTTTGAATTTATCTTTCTTCCTGATTACGGTCGGAGCATTAACAGTCGGAGTTAACGCACAAACCACGACGCAGCCGGACGATACGGATTTTCAGTCTTGGAACGATGTTAAGATAACGGTCGGAATTAATAGCAAGATCGATCTGGTTTTCCCCTTTACACTCCGCCTTGCAAACAATTTGCATAATTTTGGCGAGGGCAAGGCTGGGGCCGGGATCGTTCTAAAACCGACAAAACGACTCTCGATCTCGCCGTATTATCAATTTATCCGAAACCGTAATTTCGCCGGCGTCTATCGAACAGAACATCGCTACATTTTAAATGGGGTCTACAAATTCCCCACCAAAGGGTTTGGCCTGTCGCACCGCAGCCAATATGAATATCGCGACCGCGGGAACAGAAACTCATGGCGATACCGGCCATCGGTTACGATCGACAAACCGCTGCCAAAAGAATGGGTCAAGGATGCCAAGGTATTTGTGACCGAGGAAGTGTTTTACGATTCGACCGCCCGCAAATTTTCGCGAAACCGGCTGAGCTTTGGCATCAACAAGGCATTGTCCAAAAACCTCTCACTTGATTTATACTACTTGCGCCAAGACGATAGCGTTTCTCATCCCGGCACCGTTCACGCGATCGGCACCGGATGGAAATTCAAGTTCTAAGGCTCAACATAAATGGAAGAATCATTTTGCTCAATGCTGATCGCGGCGTTTAACGAGCGTCCCGACAAGATAGCGATGCGTGTCGTCGGCAATGATGACGAGGTTTACACCTTTGCCGAGATGCTGAAAAAGATCCGCTCGGTCGCGTACCGGCTCCGCGAGGAAAAGGTGGAATTTGGCGAACGCGTAGCATTGATCGGCGAAAATCATCCATCGTGGGCCATCGCTTATCTTGGCATTTTGTATCACGGAGCCGTCTGCGTTCCGCTCGATCCGCACGGCGAGATCGAGACGATCACAAATTTCCTCGTAAATTCCGAAGCAAAACTTGCCTTCCTCTCGCCCGATCAGATCGAACGTTTTTCGCAGATCGGTGAAAAATTGGGACGCCAGATCCCCGCCGTCGTTTGGTCGGTGCCGCCCGATGTTACAGCGAATGACATTCCCGAGGGCTTTCAAAAATTTGACGACTGGTCCTCGACCGAGTTTCCCGAAAGCTTCGCCCTTGAGACGCCGCCGGCCGCTGGCGACGACCGTGCTTTGCTGATGTACACGAGCGGTACGACCGGTACGCCAAAGGGCGTTCCTCTTACGCATGCCAATATCGTCGGCGAGTTGTCGGGCGTCAACGACGTGCTGAAACTTTCGGACAAAGAGAGTATTTTGAGCCTTTTGCCGCTCTTTCACGCTTATCTGCAGATCATAAATCTATGGGTTTCGACGACTTTCGGCTGTCAGGTCGGTTATCTCAAAGAGCTGACGCCCAGCGAATTGAGCGAATCGCTAAAAGGGTTCAAACCAACGATCCTGTCGACCGTTCCGCGTCTCTGGTATCTGTTTCACAAAAAAATATTTGACGCTGTCGATGCAAAGCCCAAACCAGTGCAAATGCTGTTTCGCGCGATGCTCGCGACAAACGGGATGATGCGCGACACATTTAACGTCAATCTTGGCCACAAATTCTTTGGCCAGGTCCACGAATCGTTTGGCGGGCGGCTGAGGATCGCGATCTCGGCGGGCTCGCGTTTTGACGAAGCGGTCGCGGAGGATTTTCACCGGCTCGGATTTACGATCATTCAGGGTTACGGCCTGACCGAGACGAGCGGTGCGGCGACGGCGACATACGAGGACGATAACCGCGTCGGATCGGTGGGCAAACCGATGAAAGGTGCCGAGATCAAAATACTCGACCCGGACAAAGACGGCGTCGGCGAAGTTTTGATCCGCGGCACAATGGTTTTTGATGGCTATTACCAAAATCCCGAGGCAACAGCCGAGGCATTTACCGACGACGGCTGGTTTCGTACAGGCGATCTCGGCAAGCTAGACAAAGACGAATTCTTGTATATCGTGGGTCGCGGCAAGGACGTGATCGTACTGCCGTCCGGTAAAAATGTTCATCCCGAGGATATCGAGGTGCATTATCTAAAATCCCCGATGGTCGAGGAACTGGCCGTCATCGGCGTCGCGGACGCAAGCGAATCCTTTGCCGGTGCCGAAAAACTGGCGGCGGTCGTCGTGCCCGATTTTGCGTATCTAAAAGCCAACGGAATCGCCAACTCAAAGGAAGCAATTCGCCATAATCTGGACAGCCTCGGACGCGAGCTGCCCGAGTACCAACGGGTCCGCGATTATATGATCCGCGTTGAGCCGCTGCCCCGCACCGCCACCAACAAGATCAAACGCTTTCAGCTAAAAAAAGAGGTCGAAAGCGGGGTCATAGCCGCCGACGCAAAAGATGAAAAAGTGCTGACGTTCTCGACCGAGGACACAGCACTGATCGAATCCAACGTCGGCCGATCCGTTGTTGAAGCGATCAAGCAAAACACCCGGGATGTCGCCGTCATACATCCCAATATGAATCTCGAGATCGACCTGAGCCTGGACAGTCTCGCTCGCGCCGAAACATTTGCCACCCTCGAGCAAGCATTCTCCACCGAATTTATCGGTGACGAGGCCGCTCAGGCCCTGACGGTCGCAAACGTGATCGAGCTGGTTCAAAGCCACGTCGGTGCCGATGCCGAATCAGCCGCGGTCGATCTGAATTGGGGCAAGATCGTTCGCGAGGCCGACGAAGATTTCCCCGAGATCCG
>JBGTCS010000410.1:0-4296 GCA_041748715.1 Pyrinomonadaceae bacterium
CGACGGCAGGCATTTGACGAGCTGCAAAGCACATTTCAACAGCTTTTACAGGCCGAAAAGCTTGCATCGCTCGGAGAACTGTCCGCCGGCATTGTTCATGAGGTCCGTAATCCGCTGGCATCGATCAAAGGTGCGATCGAAATACTCGAGGACGAACTCGGCACCGAAAGCCCGCGCCGCGAATTTGCGGAACTGGCAAAAACCGAGATCGAACGGCTTGATCGCCTGGTTGGTGAATTCCTCAGATTTGCACGCCCGGCCGAACCATCGCGGGTCCCGACGGACCTCAACTCGATCGTTGCGTCTGTCTCTGCTCTTATAGAAAATCAGGCCGCGTCGGGAGAGGTCAAAATCGTTCAAGAACTCGATCGCGGACTCTCGAAAATATTTGTCGACGCCGAACAGATCCGGCAAGTAATACTCAATCTCGCCATCAACGGATTACAGGCCATGGACAACGACGCGGCAGAGGCGAAGACCCTGACCTTTCGAACCTACAGCCGCGAGGGAAGCTGCATTTTAGAAGTTGTCGATTCCGGTCCAGGAATTCCGACAGAGAACCTATCAAAGATCTTCGACCCGTTTTATACGACCAAAGAAAAAGGCATCGGCCTCGGCCTCTCGATCGCTCATAAGATCGCAACCCAACACGGCGGAACACTGGAAATATTGGCAGCTTCTAGTGGAACCTCATTTCGATTGTGTGTCGGCGGACATAAAAAGTGAACGAGGGACTAGGACCGTAATGCCGGGTGACCCATACCGTGACCAGCAATCCGCCTCGAAGGCGTTACTTTTAGGATGCTGCAACAGCTCCCTTTTCTGTTAGCATTACAAAATGTCCGACCACTCAGTACAGTTCACCTCTCGTTTTACCGCGATCCTGACCTTGATCGGGGTTGCGGTTGGGCTGGGTAATGTTTGGCGGTTTCCGTATATGATGGGGAAATACGGGGGAAGCGCCTTCCTCGTGGTTTATCTGCTTTTTACTCTTTTATTCGCGATCCCGGCATTAATGGCGGAAATTGGGTTTGGAAGGGCCGTTCGCGGAGGGACATTGACTGCCTTTCGTCGAGCTTTTGGGTACCGGGTGGGCACCGGTGTCGGGATATTGCTACTTGGAACCGTCCTCATCGCCGGATCCTATTACGCGGTGGTTGTTGCCAACGTTATTTTTACATCTGTTTATGCAATATTCTTCGGATTCTCAGGAACTGCAGGAGCGGAATATAATTCTTTCCTCGCGAATGGCTGGCTTCAATATCTTTTTACTCTCTTGACGGTGGCCGGGGCGTTATTTGTGATCGACCGGGGTCTGAGAAACGGGATCGAACGGATCAGCAAGTTCGTCGTCCCATTTTTTATCATCACCATCCTCGGCCTGATCCTCTATGCGATTTCGTTGCCCGGGGCGGTCGCCAAACTGTCCCAATTCCTACGCCCCGATTTCACGCAGCTTACACCCGATCAGATCTTTGCCGCACTCGGGCAATCTTTTTTTTCCGTGGGCCTAGGCGGAACGTTTATGCTCGTTTACGGAAGCTATTTGAGTGACTCCGAGAGTATTCCAAAGATCGCCGTAGCGACGTGTTTCGGGGATGTCGGAGCCTCGCTCATGGCGAGTTTGTTTCTGGTCCCGACGATACTTGTTTTTGGTCTGGATATCGCTTCCGGGCCCGGGTTGATATTCGAAACGCTGCCGACACTTTTTGGCTCGATGGCGTTTGGACGAATCGTTGGAAGTTTGTTTTTGTTGGCGCTGTCGTCGGTGGCATTTCTATCGCTGATCGCCGCCTACGAAGTTTTTATCAGCAGCGTCGATAAAGAAGCATTGCCAAACACCGCTCGAAGAAAGATCATCGTCGCCCTCGGGTTATTGATGGTTTTGCTGACGCTGCCGAGTAATCTATATCCGAGTCTTATTGGGACGCTCGACCTGATTTTTGGATCGGGCATGCAGATATTTGGAAGTGTGCTAGCGATCGTCGGGATAACGTGGGGATTTAGAAAAAGCTCAGTGATCCTGGAACTTTTCGGGAGCGAATCGCGATTTGCCGCTTCCGCTTATTTTTGGATAAAATGGGTAGTCCCGATTGTGCTGCTGTCGGTTCTAACGGGTTATATATATTCAGTTTTGTGATCTAAACTAAGGATAAAAATGTCAGAAACGGAAAAACAAAAGGGAATTCACGCTCGGAATCAGGAATTCAGAAAATATGATCAAGTAAAAAAGGATCAAAGTTACCACCTTGTCGAACACCCGGATTTGGAGCTGTTTGACGATAACTATGAAATCAAAACTTGTGACATGCAATTGATTTCCGATGGCGGCGAGGCGGGAAAGCAGCAGTTTGCATTAGAACTTGGCAGTGCACTCGAAGGGATCGGTTTTGCGATAATCAAAGGTCATGGTATTGATCCGGCCGTCTATGCGGAAGCAGAAAATAAAGTAGTTGAGCTTTTTGAAACCAGCACGCTGGAAGAACGGCTCAAATTTAAAGCTAAACGTTACGGTTCTGTAAATCAGGGCTATTTTCCTATCAAGGAAACGACCAATATCCATCCGGATCTGGTCGAAGGTTGGGTGTTTTGCCGCCGGGCCTTTGATCTGGGTGAGGATGCGGCGTACCATGCCTCCGACTATTGGACCGATCCAGAATTCGAGCCGATTTATAGAAATGTAGTACTCAATCAGGAAAGACTGATTCATCCGGTGATGCAGAGCATTTTGCGATATTTGAAGTGCGACCCTCACCTTTTCGATGAAAAGCTCACAAAAACAAACTTCGGATTCAGGCTAAATTACTATCCGCCTATTTCCGTTGAGGATGATCTTTCGGGTGCGGGGCGAATGCTTGGGCACGAAGACGTTGATCTGTTTACCTTCTTACCCGCTCAAAGTGTTGACGGGTTACAAGTTTTCAATCGAGAAAATGGGAAATGGATCAGGTTAAATGCTCCGCCGGGAACAATAATTCTCAACACCGGCGATTATATGCAGCGGATCACCAACGACCGTTTGCCGTCAACGACTCACCGGGTAGCCAAACCGACTAATCGCACATTATTTGGCAAACCAAGAATTTCGATGCCGATGGCAGTTTACACGTGGGAAAACGAGATTTTGGAGGTTCTTCCCGGTCTTGGTGAACCGAAATATGAACCCATCTCTTCAATTGAATTTCATACGAGTACCACCAGTAAATATTACGGGGACGAATACGCCGTTACTGCGGAATCAAATTTAAATTAAAAAAAGGCTGATTTGTTCATCAACCTTTCTTATACACAAATACTTTCTAATTGGAGTTGAATGGTACACCCGGCAAGATTCGAACTTGCGACCCTCTGATTCGAAGTCAGATACTCTATCCAGCTGAGCTACGGGTGCATGCAAATTTAGATTCTAGATTCTCGGCGCGGCATTTGCAAACTCGGAGCCCGAGGATTATTTAGATTGAAGCAACCGTACATGTTTGACTACCGATTTGATCTCGTCATCGGTCAATTTTCCTTTAAATGACGGCATGCCTTCGTCTTCGACACCGTCGGTGACATAGCCGATAAGTTTCTCATCCGTTTTTGCTTTCATTTTTTCGGATGTCAGGTCGTCCGGGTTGAGCACTTTGCCCTCGATCGTGACTTTACCGCCTTTTCCCGAATCCTTGTGACAGATCATGCAGTTCAATGCATATAACTCTTTAGCGGCTGCGAGTTCGTCTGGAGTTGTTGCGACGGTTGGTGAAGCTGCAGGCGCGGAATTAGTGTTAATGGCGATATTTTTCGGCGAAGTCGCGTCTGGACCACAGGCGGCTATTAAAAGCGAAATGGTAATTAATACAATCGAAAGTTTTGCAAATTTCATCAAAAATGGCTCCGGGGTTTAATTTAGAAACTCGGAAAATTCTATTACATACCGACGATCGACGCAATCGGCGTGGGAATGCGACCCCGGTACACTTGCCGCATAACGGTAAATAAATTATCGTTTCTTTCATGAAGCGAATCCTATTTTTAACCCTATTGTTTTCGATATATTCGGTTTCTGTATTCTCGCAGACCGTCCCTACCGAAACATCGGTTCCTGGTTTGTCTAGCCGCGTGACAATTCGCCGGGACGCCCGGAGCATTCCGTATATAGAGGCGAAATCCGACGCCGACGTTTATTTTGCCCAGGGTTATGTCACTGCGAGTGACCGCCTTTGGCAAATGGATCTGATGCGGCGTCTGGCACGCGGGGAAACGGCCGAGATATTTGGGCGTGCGGTGATCGAAGAGGACAAACGCTGGCGCCGT
>JBGTCS010000411.1:0-2031 GCA_041748715.1 Pyrinomonadaceae bacterium
TCTTGTATTTATCTCTACCGGATTCGCCATTCTGCTCGGCGTCCCGCTCGGCATTCTGCTGACGCGGGTCAGATCGCTCCAAACGCCCGTTCTGGGTTTTGCAAATATAATGCAGACGGTGCCGAGTCTGGCGCTTTTTGGCTTGCTAATCCCGATCCCATTTATAGGCGGTATCGGTGCGCGAACCGCAATAATCGCTCTTGCTCTGTACGCATTGCTTCCGGTTATTCGAAATACAGTAACCGGAATTTTGGGCATCGACCCAAAGGTTAGCGAGGCCGCCACAGCGATGGGCATGACCGACTGGCAGAGACTAAAGCTGGTCGAACTGCCTCTCGCGATGCCAGTTATGCTGACGGGAATACGTGTTGCCGTGGTGATCTCGGTCGGCGTGGCGACGGTCGCGGCGGCGGTCGGAGCCGGCGGTCTGGGGACCTATATCTTTCGTGGCCTAAGGCAGAATGACAACAATTTATTGCTCGCCGGTGCGTTGGCGTCAGCGATTTTGGCTCTCCTGGCAGATCTTGCGCTCGGACAGTTCGAAAAAACCTATCGGATCGGTGAACGCGGTGTTTCAGGCCGCAGAAAGCTCATCGGGCTTGCATTTGCAGGCCTTTTTGGATTGATAGTTGCCGTCAGCTTTATTCCAAATTTCAAATCTCAAATCTCAGATGAGAGAGCCAGCGACCCCATAAGCGATCGCAAGATCGTGGTCGGTTCAAAAGATTTTACCGAGTCGATCATCCTCGCGGAGATCCTGGCCCAAATGCTTGAAAAACAGGGCATTGCCGTCGAACGTCAGTTTGAACTTGGCGGAAATCTTGCTCATGACGGGCTTTTATCGAAACAGATCGATGTTTATCCAGAATATACGGGCACTGCGTTTACCGCTATTTTGAAACACAAACCGATAACCGATCCACAGGCGGTTTACGACCAAACAAAGGCCGAATATGCAGACCGATTTAACCTCGACCTAAGCCCGCCGCTGGGATTCTCAAACGATTTTGCGATCCTCGTTCGCGGCGCGGTCGCCCGGGATAATAGTCTCAAAACGATCTCGGATGCCGTTCGTCTGGCTAACGACTGGCAGGCCGGATTTGGGCAGGATTTTATGTCGCGGGCGGATGGTTACGCGGGTTTTAAGAAAGCATACGGTTTCACTTTTACCAAACAGCCGCGGGAAATGGACCTTTCGCTCACCTACCGGGCGTTGCGATCAGGTGAACTCGACATCATCGCCGGCAACTCGACCGACGGTCTTATCGCCGCACTCGACCTAGTTCAACTCGAAGACGACCGTCGCTATTTTCCGCCATATCAGGCTGTGTTTATCTCTCGCCGAGACGTTGGCGAAATCTTGAGTCAGGCATTCGGACAGATGAAAGACGCGATATCGACCAACGAAATGCGCAAGCTCAATTATGAAGTAGACGGCAACAAGCGTACGCCAAAAGACGTCGCGGCTGAATGGCTGCGAAATTATTAGCTTGCTTATTAATTAAAAACACTGTAGGCTCAATAACTTGATAATTCCGTATCTCATTCATCGACGGTAAACTCGCCTTTATGTTAAGGCGTAATAGATAGTTCGAGAAACGGTTCGTTTATAACTGTTAGAAGAGTTCGCTTAGCGAACCCTCGAACGCTGTTCCTTCACTTGCTACCGTTTCATTGAAGACCACTCCGCGTTAGTAACTTCTTATTACATCCTAAAGACTCGTATGAGTGTCGCAATTTTTGCGGCGACTCGGGTTATTGCTCTAGCTGACCTGTCGTAACGGCAGGCCTGCATAGGTCGGAACTATAGTCGAGGACTTTGGTTGAGAAATATTTTAATTAACAAATGAGTTTTAAAGAACTAGGCTTGATTCCGATTTTTACGGATAAATGCGAGCAATTGGGTTTTACAACGCCTACACCCATTCAAGAACAGGCAATTCCGGTCCTATTGCAGGGCGGAGACATCATCGCTTGTGCCGAAACCGGCACGGGTAAAACGGCGGCATTTTTGCTGCCGATACTTCAACA
>JBGTCS010000412.1:0-12974 GCA_041748715.1 Pyrinomonadaceae bacterium
GGCGAGGGTGTGGTTTGACGATATGCCGGCCTTGTTTAGGCTGTAACCTTTTACAAAACCGGCATTTTCGATCAGCCAAGCGGCTGGAATTTTTACCTTGTCGCCAAACTCAAAGTGCGGAACCTGCTCGAATCCGGTTTCTATCTCGCGGAGCTTTTCCCGCTCGACAACCGGGTTCTTAAAAAACGATCCGGCGCTCTTGGAGTTTGGATCGGCGGAGTCAATGACCATCGATTTTCGCTTTCTTATAGCCAGCACAGCTTCGCGGACATCTAACAAGTTGGGTGTTTGTCCCGTAAAATATTCGCTCAATTCTTTGTACACGAGCTTAGGCTTTCCGTTTTTTATCAAGGCAAATGTAACGCGCAGCACAATGTACCGATCTCGATGTGTCGAATTAAAAACACTCGTCCGATATCTAAAACCACAGTCAGCATTTGAAAGCGTCACGAACTCGCGTGTGATTCGGTCGAAACAGCGGACCTCAACAATTGAATCTGCGACTTCCTGGCCATAAGCACCGACATTTTGAACCGGAGTTCCGCCGACAAATCCCGGGATGCCGCTCAGACACTCGACGCCGGCCAACTGGTGGCGAACACAATACGCAACGAATCCGTCCCAATCTTCGCCGGCCGATGCTGAAACAAGCGGATGACTGACTGCTTGCTCATCGGACGTAACGCCCGTTAACTTGATCTGAAGAACCATCCCGTCAAATCCCTGATCCGAAAAAAGAACATTGCTCCCGCCGCCGAGAATGAACAGGTCAAGATCGTTTGACCCGGCAAATCGCACTGCTTGGGCAACATCGTCCTCGCATTCGGCCCGGACAAAATAGCGAGCCGTTCCGCCGATCTCTAACGTGGATAGCGGGGCAAGCGGCACATGTTTATGGATTTTTAAGTCCTTATTCGGGATCAAAAGCGTCATTCACACAAATAAATCCGATTATCCCGGATTACGCGATAAAGACTTTCCACTGTTTCCTTTTATTGCTTTGCGACTTTGCGGCTCCGCAGGAAAATCTTCTCCCGCAAAGCCGCAAAGTTGCGAAGGAAGCGAAAGAAAAATCGGACATTCCCGTGTTGGTTTTGAGCTTGATAACAGACGTCAGTTGTCAAAACAATTGCTTAAAGCCTGAACGCAATTCTTGTCTTGTCGAGCTCATCAGCGCTCCTGGGATCGATCACGCGGAGCTGTTCGATTAAAACCTTTAGCCCCTTGCTGTCTTTTCGGCCGATCAAGGCTCTGCCGAGAGCCATCAAATAAGAAACATTTTTAGGATCTTTTTCGATGGCCAATCGGAACCATTTCTCGGCGTTGAGGAAATCATTGTCCTTAAAATACGCAACTCCGATCGCATAACGTGCAAAATCGATGTTCGGCCGCTGTTCCAACAGACGCAGAAGCGTGGCGATAGCTCCTTTGTTATTTCCGAGATCAATCTGTACCGACGCAAGATTTTGTAGAGCGAACCCAGACGCGGGCGGGCCGGCGTCAACCGCTTTTTGCAGGGTTACCTCAGCCAATTCGAGGAATGGACGGGCGGCAGGCATGTTTTTATTTTCTGCCTCGTGATGCCCAGCTCTGAAATAAGCCCAGCCAAGATTCACAACGTCGATCGGGTTATCGGTGAGATCAACGGCTTTTTTCAAAGCTCTGATCGCGGACGACCAATTGCAGACGATCGATTTTTGCACATTGATGTCGCATTGCTGGCCGATCACGTGTCCGACCTTGCTGTAGAGATCGGCGGCCGCATCTTTGTCAAAGCCGTCGGTACCCGTCAGGAATAATGCTCCGAGATTATAATTTGCCTCGGCAAGCTCAAATTGTCGTGTCTGTCGATAAGCTTCGCCAAGCCCGGCAAAGACCTCCCAACTGTTGTTTCGCAATTTGGATGCGGCCTTGTAAGCATCAACCGCTTCGGGATACCTTTCGAGACTGTTAAACGCCTCACCTAAGCCAAACCACGCTTCAAAATATTTTGAATTGATCTCGATAGCCTTTTGATAGTCAGGTATCGCTTCGCTCGCTCGTTTGAGCCGAACCAAAGTCTCAGCCGAATTGAAAAAGGCTTCATCGTTAGTCGGATCCAGTGTTTTCGCTTTTTGGAAAGCGGCGAGAGCTTCTTCGTTTCGGTTTTGCGACGTTCGGACCAAGCCTAAGAAGAACTGAGTTTCAGCCCTTACATCCGCATTAGCCAACGCCTTAGTAAGCAGGTCGTCCGCTTTGGCGATCTCGCCGCTCTGATAATAGAGGATGCCGAGCGGAACAAAAATCTCAGTCAATTCCGGATCTCCCTGTAGTGCCGTCTCATAATTGGCAACTGCTTCAGATATCTGGTCCAGATCGGCATACGCCTCGCCAAGTCCGAAATAGGCGGCCGAATTCTTGGGGTTATATTTTAGAGCCTCAAGAAACATCGCTTTAGCTGTACCGGCCTGTTCTTTTAATAGGAGTTCGCTGCCCTTTGCTGCTAGAGCTTCGCTAAAGCCGGTTTTTGCAGCTTCGTTTGTTTCATCCAGTCTTAAAGCCTCTCTAAATGCGGAGAAAGCCTGGTCGAGGTCCCCCTTCTCGATATAAAATTCACCAACGCCGGCAAATCGGGTTGCCCCTTGCTCAGGTGCAAGAGCCTTTGAAAGTGCCTGGGCCGGGTCTACCACGTCTGCTTTTACGCGGCGAGCAGATGATTTCGCCAGCGTATCGTACTGATTTCTGACCCGGGCCGCGGTTTCAAGGCGTTCGGATCGTGATCGTTTCGGTTTTGACGAAGCTATTGTCCGCCGCGCCGCACGTGCATTATTGCGGAAAACAAAAACACTCGAACCGCCCGTGATGCTGCTGATCGGCACGAGATCCTGTCCGCTGGATGCCAGCGGCATCCATATAACCGCCGTGATCAGATATAACGCAATACCAATTCGAATTTTTCGCAGATTTCGAAACATCAATTCCCTCGATCTATAAGTTAATAAAATTATCCAATTCGCAATCGTGCACCCGATATGATGCCGTCACAAAACCCAGCGTTGACCAACTACCCCCGTGTTTACTATTTCGTTGTGCCAAATTTAGCCGGATCCTAATCGCAGCCTCATTTTTTAGACGAACTTACCTGCCGCAGTTCTAACATTATATATCATTCAAAAAATCAGACGGAACGGGAGGTGAATGCCCGCGTACTCCGGGCCGGATTCGCCGTCGCTAACCGGTATCCATTCTTGCCCTTTTTCACACTCTGATATAGATTTAGTGATTACCAACAATCTATTTCGAATGTTGCTCGATCTTATGTTTCAGATTCGACCTACATGTCGCGTGACGAGCATTGGTTTACCAATTGTGAATCATTTTGCACACCTCTGAGAACCGAGATTCGAAATTTTAATAATTAAGGAGAGCTTGCCGAAAATGAAAGCATTCGCAACTGAGAACATCAGGAATCTGGCTGTCATTGGACACGGCGACGCGGGTAAAACCCAACTTGTTTCGTCCATGCTCTACGTCGCCGGATCGATACACCGCTGGGGAAAGGTCGACGAGGGCACAACGATTACCGACTATGACGAAGACTCGATCGAACGAAAAGTTTCCCTCAATAATAATTTTGCCCACCTCGAATACCAAGACACAAAAATGAATCTGATCGACACGCCCGGCTATGCGGCCTTTGTGTCGCATGCCCGGCCGGCTCTACGTGTCGCAGATTGTGCTCTGGTCGTGGTCGACGCTGTTCACGGCATCGAGGTTCAGACCGAAAAAACGTGGCAATACGCAAACGAATTTATGCTGCCGCGATTTATGGTGATCAACAAGATCGATAAGGAACATGCCGATTTTGAACATGCTCTGGAAACGGCAACCGAGAGTTTTGCCCGGTCCATCGTCCCGTTCACGCTGCCAATTGGTCGTGAAGAAGGTTTTACCGGCGTCATTGATGTAGTGCATCAAAAAGCGTACGAATTTAACGAAGAGGGCAAAGCCAAAGCAATCGCCATCCCGAGCGAGTCCAAAGCTCTGCTCGACTCGACCCGCGAGCGACTGATCGAACTCGTCGCCGAATCGGACGACGCGTTGATGGAGAAATATTTTGATAAGGGAACGCTACCCGAAGAAGATGTGATCCCAAACCTTGCCCGGGCGATCGCTGCCAGCAAGCTTTGCCCCGTTTACGCGGTCTCAGCGACCAATTTGATCGGCTTACAGATTTTGCTGGATCATCTCGTCGAATTCGCGCCAAATCCGGCTACGCACGAGTCAGAATACGGTTTTGCGGACAACGAAATGACCGGCGACCGCGTATCGCGAAAATATTCAAATGATGAGCCGTTTTCCGCTTATGTTTTTCGAACGATCGCGGACCCATTTGCGGGGCGGATAAATGTTATGAAAGTCGTTTCGGGCAAAATTTCGTCAGATGCGACCGTTCACAACACCACCCGCGACGTGCCGGAACGTTTGGGAGCGTTGCATTTGATATCTGGTAAAACTCTCGACAAGGTAAACGAGGCCGCTACCGGCGATATAATCGCGGTTGTTAAATTAAAAGACACGATGACGGGCGACACGCTGTCGGATAAGGCAAAGCCGATTGTATACCCAAGTGTCCAATACCCCGAGGCCGCCATCGCTTTTGCGATCGAACCAAAATCGCGGGCTGACGAAGACAAGATCTCATCCGCACTTCATAAAATTTTAGAAGAAGATCCATCGCTTCACTTTGACCGCGACTCGCAGACCAAAGAATTTATACTTTCTGGCTCGGGCCAATTGCATATCGAAACGGTCGTCAGAAAACTCGAACAGCGTTATCACGTCGAGGTGGCGCTTCATCCGCCAAAAGTTCCATACAAAGAAACGATCACTCAGACCGTCGAAGTGCAGGGACGTCACAAAAAGCAATCGGGTGGCCGCGGCCAGTTTGGCGATTGCAAGGTCGTTTTTGAACCGCTCGAACGTGGCTCCGGGTTTGAATGGGTCGATAAGATATTTGGCGGGTCCGTGCCGCAGAATTTCAGGCCAGCGATTGAAAAAGGAATTATCGAGGCCGCCGCCGGCGGTGCCGTCGCAGGTTATCCGCTTGTCGATTTTAAAGTAACACTCGTCGACGGCAGTTATCACGCGGTTGATTCGGACGAACATTCGTTCAGGGCGGCGGGCCGAAAGGCTTTTCGTGCTG
Organism: Pyrinomonadaceae bacterium; assembly: GCA_041748715.1. GTDB lineage: Bacteria > Acidobacteriota > Blastocatellia > Pyrinomonadales > Pyrinomonadaceae > OLB17. The sequence continues at coordinate 5,186 of JBGTCS010000412.1, forward strand.
CAATTGAAAAGGCCAAGCCAACGCTGCTCGAGCCGATAATGGATGTTGAGGTTTTTACGCCGCAGGAAGTCGCTGGCGATATCATGGGTGATCTCAACAGCCGCCGCGGACGCGTCGGCGGGATGGAGGTTCGAGGCAAACAGCAGGTCATCAGGGCAAAAGTGCCGCTAAGTGAAATGCTCGATTATCAGTCGAAACTCAATAGCGTCACGCAGGCCCGAGGCAGTTATCATATGCAGTTTTCGCACTACGATCCGCTGCCCGGCAATCTGGCCCACAAGGTGATTGACGAAGCTGTGGCCGCCGGCCGAGTCAGGGCACACGACGACGACGACTAATTATTTATGCGGGGCATTGTTGCCGCTCCGCAGAAACCAATATCGGTTGCTGGCCGTGCCGTGGTTGACGTCATTTGGGCAATTGTTTTTTGATCGAATTTCCGCGTTTTTAGCGGAGCAGTATTTTTTTATAAAGGAGTTTAGCTATGTCAGTTTCGAAACGTTTCTTAATTTCGTTCGCCGCTTTGCTTGCGGTTGTCGTTTTTACATCTCAATACGCCTCAGCTCAGTTGCGGCTTCCGCGTGGAAGCCAAAAGGCGAGTGTAATGCAGACCATTGGTGTCACCGACCTCACGATCACCTATCACCGCCCGGGTGTCAAGGGGCGAAAAGTTTGGGGCGACCCGCCGCCGACAGCGAAGGGCGAAGCCACCCTTGATAACAGCAATATGCGTCCTGAGGGAATGCCGCTGGTGCCCTATGGCCATATTTGGCGTACCGGAGCCAACGATGCAACACAATTTATCGTGACAGACGCCGTGAAAATTAACGGCCAGCCGTTGCCGGCCGGTGAATACAGCCTGCATACTATCCCGGGCAAGGACGAATGGACCATCGTCTTTAACGGAAACGCTAATCAATGGGGCAGTTTCAATTACGACGCGTCAAAGGACACGCTCCGCGTCAAAACCAAGCCGCGATGGGCCACGGAAAACCAGGAATGGATGGCAATTGATATCGAGCCGACCACTGATGACACCGCAACGGTCACGATTAGCTGGGAAAAGATCCGTGTGCCATTCACCGTGGCTGTCGATGTACCCGCGACAACGCTGGCCCATGCCGCAAAAGCAGTTGCCGGGGCAAAAGCCGATGATTGGCGGACACCTTTTAATGCCGCCGGTTACGCAAATCAAAATGGCGACAAAGCGAATGCCGCCAAATGGATCGAACAAGCTCTAAAAGTTCTGGATGCGTCTATCGCGACAAAGGCGACCTTTCAAAATCTTTCTGGTAAGGCGAATGTTCTGTTGGCAGCAGGCCGAAAAGATGAGGGTCTAGCGGTCGCTGACCAGGCGATATCACAAGGAAAAACGGATAAAGCCGATACAGCAGCTTTTGAAAAACGGATCGCCGACATCAGGGCTGGCAAGTAATCTTGACCGATTAATTTAGTTGGCCGCGAACGCTCCGATAAACGATTTTTCGTGAATCGGAGTTGTTCGCGGCTATTTTTTATTCCATCGTTCCCAAGCCGCTTTTGCGACAGCGGCGATTGCTTCTTCGCGGGTCTTTTCGTCCACAGGTGAATCCGAGACAAATACCGCAATCGCGATGTGATTGCCATTTGGCAGCGTTATGATCCCGATATCATTTGTCGCTCCCACCTTGCCATTACGGATGCCCGACGTCCCGGTTTTATGGGCAACGGCGGTTCCGTTTGGAAGCTGCCGCTTTAACCGCATGGCTCCGGGGTTTGATTCCGCCATAAAATTGATAATAAGCCGGTATCCCGTAACGGCGGTCATATCGTCGAACTCGTCCGTCTCACCAAAATCACCATCTTTTTGGTTCTCGGCCGCCGCGTGGAGCCAACGCAAAAGCTCGACCGCTTCAAACGGGGCGGCCCAATTCTGATACTGCGTTTCCCAATCGCTCCCGATCTCTTTCTCCGAATTTAGAACTTTAATCTTTGTGATACCGATTTGGGTAAGAAATGCCTGGATATTAATTGTTCCGCCGGCAGCTTTTATAAGAACGTCGCTCGCGGTGCCGTCACTTTCGACGAGCGAAAGACGGATAAGCTCGCGGATAGTGAATTCGCCGCCGTTTGGATTTGCATCACGCAGCGGGCTTCGCATTCCCGCGCGGACCATATCTTCTTCACGGACGCCAAATTTTGCATTCAGTTCCATCTCACCGCGCCGGACCTGTTCCATTACCGCCATTGCGATCGGCAATTTATAGACGCTTTGCATCGGGAAAGGCTCGTCGGCGTTGAGATATGCCGCGTCACCGGTTTCGAGCAAGACTGCCGCAACACCGACTTTACCTTTGGCGGAGCCCGCGATTTCGGCGAATTGTTTGATCAACTCAGCGTCGGGCTTTAATTCTAATTTTGTTACTGGCGTCGAACGTGGATTAGGCGGCGGTGTCGGAAAAGAGTGCGGGATATCGAGATTTTCCCCGCATCCAGTCATAAATAATGCGGCAGTGATAGCGATCCAAAACGTAAAATGGAATCCTTTATTTAACATTTCGCTCTAATAAATAATAAAAAGGTATCCAATCGATCCCGGTTAAAGCAGAGTACCCTCGATCCCGCAAGGAATCGAATAGACTTTGTCATTTGTCGCGACGATCATTTCGCCCTGGCGAGTAAAGCAGAGACCGACAACGTTATTTCCGGCAACCAAATGTTTCGCCTCTGAACCGTCGGGCGATATGCGGACGATCCCGTGTAGCCCTTTGTAACAGGCTGCAACATAAAGATTTCCGGCTTTATCAAAAGCCAGCCCCTGCGGTCGTCCGAGTCCCCGGAAAAACTTTTCGTCAAAGCCTTCCTTGTCGATGACATGCACCGCATCGTAACTAGCCAAACCGGGTGCGGTCATAAAAAGTCGGCCGTCCGGGCCAAATGCCATGTGATAGGCGGCAACCGACGCCTCCATAACCGTAAAAGTCTCGACCTCAGCAAAATCGCGAACGCGATATACCGTTCCCGAACGATCGCCAACGTACATTAGTCCCTGGTCGTCAAAAGCAATTCCCGACGCAATGCCGAGTCCGGTCGCATAGACGGTTGAGGTCCCATCGCGGCCGACATTATACACCTCGCCCTGAGCTCGGTTGGTAACAAACATTTGGCCGTTGCGGTCAAACGCGATGCCGGTCGGATTAAGGATCGGCTCAGGCAATTCGTCAAGATATCCATCGGATTCGAGACGAAAAAGTGTTGCATTCAAATGTTGTCCGCGTGAGCCCGAACGCGTCAGGATGACAGCATTATCCGACGGATCCACCGCCGGATTAGCGACAATGTGCATTCCGTCGATCAATTTGCGCCCGACGGTCATCTCTATGGTATTGCTGACGGCCCCTAAACTTTCAATATGAATAGGAGTCTTTACTGCCAAAACGCCAACTCCAGTCGTGGTTCCCACGACTTCCTCTGGAACAATCGCCAGGATGCGCTTTGACGAGGCCGCGACGATCCGGCACTGCATGCCTTCGATATATACTCCGTCGGCCGTGCCGTGTTCCATGCGAAAACCTTCGCATGTGATCGCGATCTCACCGCCGGGAATTGCAAATTGCGGCTCAACCGCCTCGATCTTTATCGGTATATCCATTTAGCGTTAGATTTTACGCCGCCCAATCAACAGTGTCGAACCGGTATCCTAACATCCCGCTGTGGACGCTGATCAATCAATATTTCGTACGACTGCCGTCCCGACAATAGACCGTTGAATATAGATCGATTTAAAAAATGAATTGACCTCAACTCTCGTTAGAAGCTAAGATTGTTACAGCCCTTGTATGGTTAACAAACCCTTCGGCTCTATCTGAGCGAAACTGCTAATTACCGACCCCCTTAGCTTATGGCGACACGAATTGACGATCTTTTGCGAATGGCGATGAGTTTTGGCGCATCCGATTTGCATCTGCGCGCCGGATCGTATCCGGTGATTAGGGCCACTGGCGAATTGCGGCCGCTCTCCGGCGTCAGTCGTCTTTCGCAGGATGAAACCCTCGAAATGGCCTTTTCGATGATGTCAAATCGTCAAAAACAGCATTTCAAAGAGGTTTATGAGGTTGATATCGGTTATGGAGTTTCGGGGCTGGGCCGATTTCGCGTCAACATCTTTCAGCAGCGGAACTCCATCGGAATCGTAGCCCGCGTGATCTCGGATACGATCAAAAGTTTTGCCGACTTGGGAATGCCGCCAATACTCGCCACAATCGCTGAGGAACAACGCGGTTTGATACTTGTGACCGGAACGACCGGGTCAGGTAAATCGACAACGCTTTCGGCAATCGTCGATCATATAAATCAAAATCGAAACTGCCATATCGTAACAATTGAAGATCCGATCGAATTTTTGCACAAGGACAAGAAATCATTTGTCACCCAGCGCGAGGTTGATGTCGATACGCGCAATTTTTCCGAGGCTCTTCGCGGTTCACTCAGACAGGATCCCGATGTGATCCTGGTCGGTGAAATGCGCGATCTCGAAACGATCGAAACGGCCCTGGTGGCAGCCGAAACCGGCCATTTGGTTCTGTCGACACTCCATACCCTAGACGCACCTGAAACATTAACTCGTATTATTTCTTCATTTCCGCCATACCAACAAAAGTCGATACGGATTCAGCTTGCGGGCCTTCTAAAAGCCATTGTCTCGCAGCGTCTGATGAAATCGGCTAAAGGCAACACTCGGATTCCGGCAGTTGAGATCCTGATGTCTACCCCGCTCATACGCGATTACATACTCCATGAGGACAAAACTAAGAGCGTCCGCGATGCAATCGCAGCCGGGACGTCTCAGTACGGCATGCAGACGTTTGACCAATCACTTTTCTATTTATATCAATCCGGTTTGATCAAACTCGATGAGGCACTTCGCGGATCGACAAATCCAGACGAATTCCGTCTGCGTCTCGCCGGCATCCAGAACACGACCACAAGCTCGCGCGAGGAAATGGAGAAATCCAGCGGCGTCGGCCTCGTAACCGATTATATTTCGCGCGGGTAGCCTCGGAAATGAGCCGGGTTTTGGGAACGTGATCGACTAGGGCATCGAGATTCCACTTTCCGAACAAGATCTGAGATATGTGAGGCATTTTCTCGCCTGGCACCGCGTTCGGGTCCAATCGCTACCCGCAGATCGCGACGCTGGTTACGATCGTGCCCCGTAATTCTCTCAAATGTAGATTTTTCAAGGATTTTCCGTGTTTAAGTCTTGACATAAAAGTGGTCGGGCGTGTAGATTTTACTATTACCTCATTGAGCGGAACGACAGGAACCCTGGCAATAACTGTTTGCCATACCTTGATTCTGCTTTTGAGTGCAAATTGGTCGGAACCAACTATTGGTATTCGGTCTAACTTGCATATTGCGGTATATAGTTGAAGAAATAGTAATTTAAGAAGGAAGTTTAAACAGGCGTAAATGACAAACGAGTTAACCCAGGACGCTGAAGAATCGGCAACGATCGAGAAAACAGCGATAGAACAATCAGAAACAACAACCGCGACGGCTGAGGCTGTCGCTCCCACAACCCCCGAAGCATCAGCTCCGGAGTCTGCGGAACCAACCACAAAGGCAGAAGAAACTCCAGTTGCCCCAGTTGCATCGGAACCGAAATCGGAACCAGCAACTCCGGCTGCTATCGAGTCTGCACCTGACACTGCCGAAGAACCGGCCAGTTCGACAGAGATCGACTTTGGGGCGATCCTCGAGCAGTTTGAGCAGGAACAGACTGTCTTTCACCAGGGCGAATTGGTCGAGGGCAAAGTTGTCGGCATTACCGATCGCGGCATCCTTGTCGATTTCGGCTATAAATCGGAGGGCTTTGTTCCGGTCGAAGAATTTACCGATGCAGACGGCCAGATGACCGCAGAGGTTGGCGAAAATGTAGAGGTGATCATCCGCACCATCCATTCGGGTGACGGTGCTCCGCAGCTTTCGCGCATGGACGCACTGGGCCGCAAGGTTTGGGATGAGATCGAAGAGGCGTTCAATTCGGAAACGCCGATCATTGGAAAGGTTGTTGATAAAACAAAGGGTGGCCTAAGAGTCGATATTAATGGCATTGAGGCATTTTTACCCGGCTCGCAGATAGATTCGCGTCCGATTCGCAGTCTCGATACTTATATTGGTCAGGATATCGAGGCTCAGATAATCAAGTTCAGCCGACGACGAAACAATATCGTCCTGTCGCGAAAAGTTTTGACCGATCAGGTTGTAAACGTGCTGAAAGCGGAGACGTTGGGCAACATCGATGTCGGCCATGTTGTCGACGGTACGATCAAAAACCTGACGGAGTACGGAGCGTTTGTCGACATCGGTGGCATCGATGGCCTGCTTCATGTTACGGATATGTCATGGGGACGCATTCACCATCCGGGCGACCAGTTTAAGGTCGGCGATCATCTTCAGGTAAAAGTACTTAAACTCGACCGTGACAAGGAAAAGGTTTCGCTCGGCTACAAACAACTTTTGCCGGATCCGTGGTCGACAGTTGTCGAGGTTTATCCGGTAAATACCAAGCTCAAGGGCACGGTCTCGTCAGTCACCGAGTACGGCGTATTTGTCGAACTCGAAGCAGGCGTCGAAGGTTTAGTGCATGTCTCGGAGATCTCGTGGTCGCGTCGTTCGCAGAGCCCGAAACGCATGTTTCACAAAGGGCAGGAAGTGGACGTCCAGGTCCTCGGCGTCGATACGGTTGAAAAACGTATCAGTCTCGGCATGAAGCAGTTCCAGGAGAATCCGTGGGATTCGGTCGACATTAAATACCCGATCGGTGCAAAGATCATCGGCCGTGTACGAAATCTGACGGACTTTGGAGCTTTTGTCGAACTCGAAGCAGGTATTGACGGACTCGTTCACGTTTCGGATATTTCGTGGGCAAAGAAGATCAAACATCCTAAGGATGTACTAAAGAAAGATCAGGAAGTCGAGGCCGTTGTCACGAGTATCGATAAGCGGGGCCAGCGTCTTTCGCTCTCGATGAAAGACCTTACGCCGAGCGCGTGGGAAGGTTTTGTCGCGACGCACAGGCCGGGAGACATCGTTCGGGGCAAAGTTTCTCGGTTCACGAATTTTGGCGTTTTTGTCGAGCTAGGTGAGGGACTCGAGGGGCTGTGCCACATTTCCGAGCTATCGGACGAGCGGGTAGATCGTGCCGAATCGGTTGCCGAGCTCGGTCAGGAAATGGATTTCAAAATCCTGCGCATCGAGCCTGCGGATCAAAAGATCGGCCTTTCTCATCGTGCTGTCGGCAAAGAAAGTGAGCCGGTGGCGGATACCAAGATATATTCGACCGAGGCTAAGGGCGGCATGGCTTCGCTCGGTGAACTCGCGAAATTGAGGTTTGGCGACGGGGCGGATGAGGCTACCGCCCAGGATGATCCGGAAGAAAGGAAGAAGGCAAAACAGGCGGCTAAGAAAGTGAAAGCCGACGAATTTGCCGCAAAGGAAGCGGAAGCCGCTATAGAATCGGACACGGCGGATGTGGGACCCACGGTTGACGAAAGCGGAACCGAAGACGTTCCGGCTTCGGTAGGGCTCGATGAAACGACATCGGAGCCTAAAATGACGGAACAAACCGAAGCGAATGCCGAGAGCGAAAGTGTCACGCACGTCGATCCCGTTGCTGAAGCCGTTCCGGTTGCGAAGGTTGATCCCGTGGCCGAAATGGAAGTCGCTTCGGTGGAGGACACCATGGTGGGCGAGGAATCCGGCTCGGAACCGGCCCACGACGAACCAGTCGTTGAAGAAACTCGTC
>JBGTCS010000413.1:0-6202 GCA_041748715.1 Pyrinomonadaceae bacterium
ACCGTTCCGGCCCGTTTGAGAAACAACCAGGCCTGCGTCCACATATTTTGGAGAACCGTGCGCAGGTTTGGGAGACGATACGGCGGCAATTCCATCAGAAACGGCGGCGGCGGCGATTTGAGGATCGTCCTTTTCAAGACAAAAGCCGAACCGATCGCAACAAATATCCCGAGACTATACATCGCCAGCATTAACAATGCCCCGACCGATAGAAACCCCAAAACGGTCTGTCCGGCAAAAAATGTGGCGATCATCAGCGTATAAACCGGCAGACGCGCTGAGCAGCTCATAAACGGTGCAACCATTATGGTGGCGAAACGATCGCGTCTGCTCTCGATCGTTCTAGTCGCCATGATGCCCGGTATCGCGCATGCAAAGCTGCTAAAAAGTGGTAGAAACGCTTTACCGTCAAGGCCCACCCGGCTCATTAATTTATCGAGCAAAAATGCTGCCCGAGCCATATACCCGCTGTCCTCGAGAAGCGATATGAACAGGAAAAGCAACAATATCTGAGGCAAAAACACCACGACCCCGCCGACGCCGGCAATGATCCCGTCCGAAATCAGATCGGTCAGCATACCTGGCGGGAGAACGCCGCGAGTGAGATCGCTCAACGCTCCGAACCCTTTTTCAAGCAGGTCCATCGGCAGACTGGCCCATGAAAATATCGTTTGGAAAACGAGCAGCAGAATCGCAACCAAAATAACAAGCCCAAAAAATTTGTGAGTCAGAACGCTGTCGATCTTTTCGGACAATTGATGCTGTTTTTGGTCGTTATGCCAGACGGATTCCTGAACGGCATGAGAAATAAAATTATATCGGGCGAATATCTTGCCATCCGGCCCGGCTTCCCTGTTAGCGTCGTTGATCAGATCGGGAACGACCGGCGTCGTGTGGATCACCTCTTCAATTTTGGCCGCGAGCTCACTTTTGCCCCGTCCGGTCTTCGCATTTACAGCGACGACCGGAGTTTTTAGCAAAACGCTGAGCATTTCGATATCGATCTCGTGTTTCTGCTTTTCAAATGCATCGATCATCGTCAGGGCAATGACAACGGGCACGCCAAATTCGAAAATCTGCATCACCAAATAGAGATTTCGCTCCAGATTGGTGGCATCCACAACTGCAACGATCACATCGGGCTTGGAAACCTCGGGTTGGTCCCCACGAATAATAGAACTTGCGATCCGTTCATCCAGTGAGGTCGCATCCAGGCTGTAGAGACCCGGCAGGTCAATAAGATTCGCGACTTTGCCGTTGATCGCCCACGCGCCTTCTTTGCGTTCAACGGTTACCCCGGGAAAATTTGCTACTTTTTGTTTTAGGCCAGTGAGGGAGTTAAAGAGAGTCGTCTTGCCGGCATTTGGATTGCCCGCAAGTGCGATTGTTAGTTTAGAATTATTTATGCTGTCGTACATTCATTGGCACATCGCCGCTTAAATCAATAAATGACATCGATGGAATCGGCCTCGCTTCGGCGCATGGCAAGGCTGTAACCGCGAACTCTAACCTCGATCGGATCTCCAAACGGAGCCGTGCGAACAACTTTCACTGACGCACCGGGGATCACACCCATTTCCTTCAGTCGCCGCATTAATCGGCCATCGCCGTTCACCGCCGAAATATTGGCTATTTGGCCGATCGGCAGGTTGGTCAGAGTCGACCTGTCGGTTTCATTAGTTTTTCGTTTCATGTTTTTCGGTATTGGTTTCCCAGAGAACGTTGACGATCACCCATTTGCCATTCATTTTGGCGATGTGCATATAATCGATCCATCCAAGCATTTCAAGCTTTACCATCGCAGCCCCGCCAAAAACATCGAGAATCGTTACATCTCTTTGGTTTCGCATACTCCGCATCTCCTTTCAAATAAGAGTTTATTTTAATTGAAAACCAATTTCAATTTCAATTGTTAAAAAAAATCTGCTTTAGAGAATTAGAAAAGCTCGATTATTTCTGAATATTTGAAGCGATTGTGATCAGATCCGCAACATATTCACCGAAAGCGAATCTAACTGGAACGCGGGTCTCGGTACCTAGCCAAACTTTTGGCGATAGAGCGTCAAGCTGAGCATTGCCGGTATTTATCGTTACGAGTTGGGTGGAGACTTTTTCGCCATTTAACAAAATGTCTTCCGGGTTGGATGGCCGCAAAGTGAATACGAAGGACTGATTTTCCCAAAAAACGGCTACACGCGTATCATTCACAGGGCTGCTTGGGTCCTTGCTCGGTTTCAGATTGAACGAACGCATCGCATAAACAAGTGATAAAAGACTATGGGTGCCGATCGGCGAATCCACCGGCTGAGCACCGCCAAAACTAATCTTTCCGCTCCGCTTATCAAACGTTACCGTTTGATTAAGTCCCAGCAATTCGGTCGCAAACTTGTATTCTATGCGCGTCGGAGTCAGCGTGTCCGGATCTACCTGGACATCGGCCACATCACCGAGTCTAACCGAATTACTTCCCTGTTCGACTCCGGTGATCGTCGCTGTTAGACGCAGACTGTCAGCCTTTTCAAACAGCTTTCGCTCTCTCGCATTTAGGGATAATATGCCAACCGGCTTACCACCGGCAGCGATCCGATATGTCAACAATTCCCCTAGCTGAAAACCCAGCTCCGGCAATAATGGCAGATTTTCAACATACAACACCGGTGTCGGAGTTGGCAGTGGAGTGGCTGCCGGAATCGGCATTGGAATTGGTGTTGAGATCGGCGTCGGCAACTCGGGCTCGGGCAGTACGATTAATGAAAGGCTTAGCTTAAATTCGCCCTTGGCAGTTTTAAAGCGGATCAAAACGGGTACGCGGAATTCATCGGTCGAAAAATTGATCCTAAGTTCTTTAATTCCATTTTGCGCCAACAATTCGCATTGGACAGTTGAAACCGAAGTCTCAAATTCGCCCGCTTCAGTTTTTATCCGCTCCTGGGCCGCAACCTGCACGATCGCGGTAAAAAGCTGGTCGTCTTCGACCAGCGGAAAGGTTCCGATACCGCCCAATTCACGAACTTTGAACAATAGCGTCAGTAGATCAAAATTAGATGTCGACTGATTTAGATAATTGTGGACTTTCTCTTTTGGAAAGCCGTTATCGAGACTTAGCGAACTTATATAAAGCGGCAGCCCCGAATCAGGTGCAATATACGCAACGCGAGTATCATCCAAGAGAAAAAAAGCAGCGCTCACTAACTCAAGCGTTTTTACCTTTGCTCGGAGTTCCACCGCATCCTTTCCGCCCAGTTTTCCGCGCGAAACAACGTGCGTTTCTGCGTAACCGGCATTTCGTATTTTTCCAAAAGAAACGTTATATGTCAGTTTTTCGCCGACACGCAATGTTGCCGGCGAGACGACGGACGCCGCTTGGGCGTTAGATGTAGAGGCAAATGTCAGTCCGAATGCAAGAATTGACGCGCCGACTAAGAGAGCAGTCAGATAAACATGCAAATTTTGGCGTGCTTTTTTAACCAATAAATTTAAACCTGTGTCTATTATTCTACGAGTCATACATCAGCAACTATCTGTTCTACGGCTTGTATTCGATCTTTTGCTTTCACTATCGGGCGTCCGATGACTACGTAATCCGAGCCATTCGCAAGAGCCTGCCCAAACGTAGTTACACGCCGCTGATCGTCTGGGGTTGCAAGAGTCTGCCGAATTCCCGGCGTCACAGTTAGAAAGTTCGGTCTATCGACGATACTTCGCACCGTTTGGACTTCCTGAGGCGAAGCAACAACGCCATCGAGACCACAATTGGCAGCCAATTTTGCGAGTGACCCAACTTGATCATTTATACCTTGCCCGACGCCCGTTTCCGACATAGTTTCAGCGGTTGAACTTGTTAAAACGGTCACGGCGATGATCAATGGCCGAATAATTTCTTCAGTTTCGCAAACTGCATCGACCTCTTTGATGGTCTGGAGCATCATTTCGCTGCCGCCAAAAGCATGGACGTTGAACATCCACACGCCCAACCGGGCGGCTTCGACGGCGGCCTTTGCAACCGTGTTTGGAATATCGTGAAATTTTAGATCTAAAAATATCTTCGTGCCCGACTCGGTCAACTCCCGGACAAAGGCCGGGCCGGTTGCGGTAAAAAGCTGCAATCCTATCTTAAAAGCCCCGACCGCACCCGACAATTCGTTAGATATCTCACGCGCCGCCGCCGCCGAGTCGACGTCTAAAGCTACAATAATTCTTTCTCGTGGTTTGATTGCCGGGGTTTCGGCTGCGGTGGGCTTGATCATTATTAGTCAAAATCCAGCGGATTTCTGTATGGCTCGGTCGAGTCTTTATCTGCTCGCCTTAAAGCCTCTTGGAACTTTTCCTCTAAAAGTCGTTCCCGATCTTTCATCGAAGACATTTCCTGAGCAAAAATATTCTCACGAAGTTCCTTTTGCTTGCTCATTTCACCTTTTAAGTCCTCAAAGGAACCGAGAATTTTCTTTTTCTCTTGATGAGCGATCATCGCACCGGTTTCGGCATCGATCGTCAGCGTAGTCTCACAGCAAGGACATTTTATCGAATAATTCGCCATAGCCAAGCCAGATTATACAGCATTTGCAACCATTTGCACTGCTCATTTCTGTCCCGCGAGCCGAGGCCGCCCCGTGCCGGTTCGTTCAAACGGAATCCCGGCAACCTCTAAGATATCCTTTGACGAAATCGTCTCCAGCCGCTCGATTTTGTCGGTTTTTATTTCAACAACCTTACCGGAACGCATATATATCTTTATGGCTTTTTGTCTTTCATCCAATCTTGTCGCCTCGACCTTTGCTAGTTGCGGGTGAGTTTTAAAAACACGCACCTCAAGAATGGCTCCGCTTTGATCCATTGTTACGGCAGACTCCGAATCTTCGCCAGCGGGCTTAAAATTCAACGGTAACGGCGTTGCTGACGGATCCACATCGACCCGCCGCCGATTGGTCCGTTCGTCAAATCTAACCACCGGATTATCCGACGGTGCCGACGTCGAACCTGAATTTGAATCCGCATTCTGAATCTTGTTCGCCGGATCGGACGATGTCGTTTTGCTCACGTTGCTGTTTGATCCGGTGTCGGAAAAAAATGAACATGAGGAGCCAAACAAACCCACCATTAACATCAACAGACACAAATTATTATGTTTCATATGTTGGCACCCACCTTGGACCCCAGTTCAAGCTTTATTGAATTCCATTCGGAATCAATAATACTGAAATAGATCGAATCGCGGAAACGTCCGTTTTCTGTGATCATGTGATTTCTCAAGACGCCTTCTTCGACAGCTCCGATTCGACGAAGAGCGTTCTTGGATTTTTCGTTATTGATATCCGTCTTAAACTCAACGCGGATGCATTTCCAAACTTCAAAGGCGTGGATCAGCATTAACAGTTTTGCTTCTGTATTGAGGACCGTTCTTTGCCATTTTGGTCCTATCCACGTCCACCCGATCTCGGTTTTACGGTTTTGCGGTTCGATATTTCCAAATCGTGTCGAACCGACGATGGTATTACCAGATCTCTCGATGGTGACAAACGGCAGCGATCTTCCGAGCATTTGATCGGCGATCGCAGCGCGGACATAGTCGGCAAGATCGCTCTCGCTTTTGATGACGTCTGTGGTCCACTCCCATAGAGATCCATCTAGACCCACCTTGCAAAGGCCGGGGATATGATCGACACGCAATGGTTCAAGCCGGACGAAACGGCCATCCAAGGTTATGGGTTCGACGTTCATAGCTTCTAAGAATAGCAAAAATGTGGAAGATCGATCGACGTGTCCCCCTGTGGTTTATTCTGCAACGCTTTCGCAGTTAGATATCGTAATACATCGAAAACTTGAGCGGATGGGGGCTCTACGATGAGGAGTGATCTCATTCTCGCTTTTATATCTGATTCATGTCTCGATCAGCGAGGTGGTAAAACAGTTCACCTTTTAGCAAAAATTCGTGATAGTTCAAAAGATTTAAGAGGTTCGTCTAGACGTTAAGCGGCTACATTTCACTGCACCGAACACGATGCTAGATTCAAAATTTCATATAAATTACATTAATGTAAAGATTTGCAAGGATTTGTCAACACCGTTCCGCTCACTTACTCTTACCGCGCCCAGGTTATCCTATTAGAAACACAGACGTTATATTGATTCGTTTGAATATTAACTCAACTGGCGTGATAGTTGCCTGCCATCGGGTAATCACAAGTGTTCGGACAAGGTAAAA
>JBGTCS010000414.1:0-2745 GCA_041748715.1 Pyrinomonadaceae bacterium
AACGTTTTTGCCCGCGTCTTCTTCGAGATGCATCCGCTGGATGTGGATGGTCATCGGCTTCCACTCTTCGACCCGCCCGTGCTCGTCGCGGTCCGCCGTCAAGATCGTCAAGTGGCCGTCCGCCGAAAACGGTTTGTCGTATTGGGATATCTGGTACCCTTTCGGAAGGTCGGGATAAAAGTAATTTTTCCTCGCAAAAACAGAGGTTTCCTGGATGGTGAGGCCGAGCGCCAGAGCGGCACGTGCACCGAGATCGATAACCCGCTTATTCAAAACCGGCAAAGCTCCCGGCAAACCGAGACACGTCGGACAAGTATGCGAATTAGGCTCGCCGCCCGTCTCAACCGCACACGAACAAAAAATCTTCGTCGCCGTCGCCAGTTGGGCGTGAATCTCCATGCCGATTACGGCTTCCCAACCTTCTTTCATAAGTTACATGGTCGCAAGAAATTCGATGATCGGCGAATTTGGCTCCTCATTTCTCTTTCGCAGAACTCCAAATGATCTTCGACAGAATTCTCAAACTCGCGGTTGAATTCCGCAACCGATTTACCATAGAAAGTAATAACGTCTCGAATAATGATTACCACTCGGTGAAACATTCCTAGCTCATCGGCAATATCTATCGTCGCTTCATACTTCCTGTATTTCATCTCACGCAACTCTGCCGTCGGACGAAAAACCACAAATCGTTCCCAAACAATATACTAGGGTTCTTTGAAACCACGCTGAGAGCGCGGAGTTGAGGCCGAGTACGCCGAGAAGATTAAAAACTAAAAACTGCCGAAATGATATTGAACGTCCTAAATTCCGTCGTTTGGGTAGTTTTTAAAAGCTCTCTACTAAATTGTCGCCTGCCTATCTTCTCGGCCTCGGCCCGAATCCAATACGCGTGGACGGCAGACGAATCGGCGGAAAGCCCACACGCGGTCCGACCGGGATGATAAATCCGCCGCCTACATAATACGGCTGCTGATAACGATATTGAAAATTACCGCCCCCGCCGCGATTCCCGCGGCCGTTACCATTGCCGACGCCATAGCCGCCGAAACCCCCGAATCCATAGCCGCCATAAAGAGCCGGGCCGTAGCCGCTATCACGCCGAGAGAACGTTTCCGACTCTCTCGTCAAGCGTCGCTCGGTGAGCTGCTCACGCTCGAGCTGCATCCGGTCTCGTTCGAGATGCTCGGTCCGCAATTTATCGGCCAGATCGAGATTTTCGAGACGGCTCTGTTCGTTTCGGCGGGCCAATTCCTCAGGCGACGGCATTCCCAGCCGCAAATGATTGTCGCGATACTCCCGCTCATTGCGGAGCCGCTCCTGTCTGTATCTCTCAAGGTCGGCGTTGGTGATGGTTTTCTTCTGCGCCGTAACCGAGATGCCCGCTGCAAAAATAAACAACATCGTAGCCGCGATACTAAATCTCATAACTTTGCCTCCGATTTTCTAATTCTAACATCTGTTTAATGATTGGAACAAAAAATGTTGCGGTCGTCCGGTTCCCCAGTGATCCGAGTACGCAAAGACAAAAATGGCTCCATTTTTTAAAATAGAGCCATTTCACATCCCACACAGTAGGCAAGACTACGTCCCCTACTATGTTTGTAAGTTTAAAACGCAAAACTCAATCCCACACGACCGGTCGCTCCCGCCGTTCGAAATCCGTTTTCGTAATATTCCTGATCGAATACATTCTCGATGGTCCCAAATATACGAAGGGACATTCCGTCTCGTTTAAGCGGGAGATTATATCCCGCTGTCAGATCGCCCTTACGATTACCATCGAAACGATATACATATGTTAAGAAAGATGAGTTGCTGAAAATCGGCGCAAGATATGCGGAGTTTGCCAGGAAATCGAAATTTACCCAGAACCTTTTGTATCGCTGTGTCGCAACCAGCGTGAACTGATGATCCGGCACTCCCAGCGTTTTCAAATTTGTGTTGCCGGATATCTGCGGCGTTCGCTGCCGACTGTTCGTGTATGTGTACGATGCAAAAATGTCGGTCGAACGGGTTGCTTTCGCCTTAACGGAAAACTCACCGCCTCGCGCGATACCACCTTTCTGGTTTTGATACCCGCCGAAAGGACGATTCGTCGAACCTATATTGGGCACAACATTGCCATAACCGATTATTTCAGTAAGCTTCGTGTAGAAGTATGTACCCGAAAGCCGAACACGCCCCGCTGCGAGATTTTGCTCCAGGCCAGCGTCAAAAGCGATCGTCTTTTCGGGCCTTAAAAAAGGATCTCCAATCGCTATAAAACTTGGCGTTCCAAAACTTGAGAAGAAGGAGCCAAACCTTTCATATAGCGAAGGAACACGATACCCGTTACCGATATGGCCCCGAATTTTTGTTCCCGAACCTCTGAAAAAATACGAAGTGGCCCCGTCAAATGTATAAGCAGTGGGCGGATTGTCGAGCGTTAGATTGCTGTACGGGGCGTTTGCCAGACTAAATTCGGGACGGTTAAGGCTGAACCTCTGAACCCGCGCACTGCCGGCAATCTGAAGTCGGCCGTCCGCCAGACTAATGAGATCCTGTACATACACCGTAGTGCTTGTTTGGCCACCCCGAGTGAAGAAATTACCCGCTCCGGTGGGTGTGATGCCGTCATTTCCGTACCTTTCACTTTCAACTTCAAAGCCCGCCGTAAACTGATTAGTCTCACCCGACCATTTCAAATGTGCATTCGCGTTCTGCACCGCGCCGTCAAAAATACTGGTCGATGCACTCTGAAAG
>JBGTCS010000415.1:0-7666 GCA_041748715.1 Pyrinomonadaceae bacterium
AAAATAACGGGAAAAGCAAAAGCGGCAGTCCAATGGACTGCCGCTAAGTTGTTGAATTAATTGGCTCCGCAGGTAAGACTCGAACTTACAACCCTTCGGTTAACAGCCGAATGCTCTGCCATTGAGCTACTGCGGAATATGGCACGCCCTGAGGCGAACTTAAAGATTAGAAATTTCCCTCGCCCTTGTCAAGTTTGCCTGTAATGCAATCAGCGACCGGCCAACAGGATAAAAACCTGTCATTGCAGGGCGTAAAGCTATTCAGCAAGTTGTTATTTTTGTGAATAAAAATTAAAACCACCTACCCTTTAATTCAACCCTTTGTGACGGCTCTGATCACAAAGTATAATCGTTGTTTCACTTAGCGAAGGAGTAATTTTCCATTGAAGCACGAAACGATCATCATTCTCGATTTTGGCTCGCAATACACACAGCTTATCGCCCGGCGCGTGCGCGAGCTTGGGGTTTATTGCGAGATCCATCCTTTCCACCTGCCGGCGGACGAGATCGCCGCAAAACAGCCTAAGGGAGTAATACTGTCCGGCGGGCCGTCGAGCGTAACGGACGAGGATTCGCCTCGGGTCGAGCCGGATTTTTACAGGAAAGTCGGGGTACCGATCCTCGGGATCTGTTACGGAATGCAGTTGATCGCTGTCGATCTTGGGGGTGCGAGCGAACCAGCGGCTCGTCGGGAATACGGCCACGCGAAACTCAAGGTTCTAAGCGGCAAGACCTGCCTATTCAACGAACTTCCATTCGAACTCGATGTCTGGATGAGCCATGGCGACCACGTCACGCGCCTGCCGGACGGATTTGAGACCACCGCTACGACCGGGGATGTCGTGACCGCGATCGAAAGCGAGAAGCACGATATTTATGCGGTACAGTTTCACCCTGAGGTTTCGCATACGCCGCTTGGTAAAGAGATCCTTCGCAATTTCCTGTTCAATTGCTGCGAATGCAAAGGCGATTGGACGCCGGCCCAATTTATAAAAGAAGAAATTGAAAAGATCCTCTCGATCATCGGGCCGGACGATAATGTCGTTTGCGGGCTTTCAGGCGGTGTTGATTCGACCGTCGCGGCAGTTCTTGTGCACGAAGCGATTGGTGACCGGCAGACTTGTATTTTTGTCAATAACGGCCTGCTACGCGCAGGGGAGTTTGAAGACACGTTAAAGCTTTACAAAGACCACCTGCACCTTAATGTACTAGGCGTTGACGCGTCGCAGGAATTTTATGACGCTCTTCGCGACGTTTCCGATCCGGAACAGAAACGAAAGGCGATCGGCGGCAAATTTATCGACGTTTTTGATGCCGAAGCAAAAAAGATCGGCGATGTCAGATGGCTTGTCCAGGGAACGCTTTATCCAGATGTGATCGAGTCGGTCAGCCTGCGCGGCTCGTCCGTGACGATAAAATCGCACCACAATGTGGGCGGTTTGCCCGAGAAAATGGATCTCAAGCTGATCGAGCCGCTGCGGGAATTATTTAAGGACGAAGTTCGGTTGATCGGCCGCGATCTTGAGATCCCTGACGAGATCCTCCAGCGACATCCATTTCCCGGCCCGGGCCTCGGTGTTCGGATCTTGGGCGACATCACTCCAGAAAAGGTCGAGCTCCTGCAGCGGGCCGACCGCATCTTTATCGAGGAGTTACATAATTTCAAATTGTATAAAAAAGTATGGCAGGCTTTCGCGGTCTTGCTTCCAATCCAATCGGTCGGCGTCATGGGCGATTTTCGGACATACGAAAAAACTGTCGCACTTCGAGCAGTCACCTCAACCGACGGCATGACGGCGGATTGGGCTCGTCTTTCGCATGATTTTCTGGCCGCCGTTTCATCCCGCATTACAAGCGAAGTCCGAGGCGTAAACCGCGTCGTTTACGACATCTCCTCCAAACCGCCGAGCACAATCGAGTGGGAGTAAATTACTTGTTCTTAGAGTGTCGCTAGGGTTTTATTATCAATCGCGCCACGCAGGTAATTATCGTTTTCGCTGTAATCGCGATAACGGACCTTCCTTTCAAGCTTTTCGACTATCGCCCGGCTAAAATCGGTCCCGTCTTCTAGTTCCTGTGCGCTCCCCAAACCACCCGGACTGAGGACGTTTATTTCCATCAGCTTGTCACCGACAATATCGAGGCCGACCATAAACATTCCGTCAGCAACCAGTTTTGGACGAACAATTTCGGCGATTTCGAGTATCTGGTCGTCAATTTTTGCTTTGGCTATTGAACCGCCCGAAGTCAGATTGCTCCGCGCGTCACCGCTCTTGCAAACACGCCGAAATGCCGCGTAATGTCCGTCGACCTTTAACGGTTCGCCGTTTACTACAAATAGCCGGGTGTCCCCGTCTTTGGCCGCTTCGAGATATTCCTGTGCAATAACATAACCGTCACGAGAGATCGCCTCGATCATTTGGTTGATATTGGCTTTCTCTTCGGGTCTCACCAGAAAGACGCCGGCTCCGCCCGAGCCCTGCAGCGGTTTTAGGATCGCACGACCGCCTTCGTCCTTAATAAATTTTTGAATCTCCTCAACATCGCGTGAGATGACCGTTCGCGGCCGTACGGACGGCGGAAAATGTTGAAAGTACATTTTATTTAACGCACCAGAAACGGTTCCCGGATCATTCAAAACTATCACACCGTGACGAAGAGCCAATTCTCCGAAATTTATACCCGACGTTTGAGCCCAAGGTCTATCCGCGTCATCAGCGGGATCATTGCGGAGCATCAAAATATCCAGATCGGCAACTTTGATCGATTCATTGTGAGCTTTATCACTCAACAAATCTTTGAGATAGGCTTCGCCGTCTTTATGCTTTTTTGCGCTGGTCATCCGGGCACGTGCGCGAACGTGGTCGTCCTTGTCGGCAGCAAAATCACCGACGCCGATCGTCCATGATTCATGACCCATTTCGCGGGCGGCTTGGGCTATACGTGTGGTTGTATAGCGTGGATGTTCTGTTTTGACATCATTTACGACAAATCCGATCTTCATTTATGATTCCCCCTTTTTTACCATTCAGTTCGTATATTCATTCTCAAATTAGATCCAATATCGACCCGTTTTCTCTGACTCGTTGTAGACGTTCCGCCGTTTCCGGGAAAGTCATATATCTCGGAGTAAGCGGCGCTGGACGCAAAACCTCGCGCCACTGTAGCTCACGAATGATCGAAACATGCTCAGGCCCCATTTTGCCTACAAACAGCGTTTCGATATCGCCACCCCCGCGGAGGTAATTCAAAACCTCGACCAGACCACGCAAATAGACCGCATCTTTTGTCAGACCGCCGCCGCGAAACACTCGCATCGCGATATTAAAAGCGGTTCGCTCGGTGAATTTGTGAACGTTGAGAAGCTCATTAAAAACCTCGGCAAACGTGCTGCCGAGCGTCAATCGACGGACGGCTATAACGCGGGCGGCGAGTATTCTAAGCCGGTTAAAATTCAGACCACCGGCGAGATATTCAGCAAATACCGCCAACCCTTCTTGGAGCTGCTCGTAGCCCGGAAGCCCTGAATACAACAATTTTAAAGGCTGGGCTCGGCCGTTATGATACGTCACCGAATGCGTTCCGATCTCGTGCTGGAGCAGGGCGTTGATGCGGGCGGATGTTATCTTGGTGCTTTTCCCGATCAATAAATTGCCATGCGATACCATCAATCCGGACGGAGTGTCTTTTCGAATTTCGACCGTCGCGTCCATCGCCGGATAGGTAGTGCGATAAAATTCGATCTCGATGCGCGCGAGATCGGCTACCTCGTCGGCGCTTAATTTTGCACTCGTATCCAACGCTTTTTTTGGGGAACTCAAAATTGTCTCCGCCAGGCTCATCAAATCATCTTCGACGGGCGGAAAAAGCTGCAGGCTTTCGTATAGGAATCGCGGTGTGTTCCGGTCTTCGATCAAAGTGATTTGGCGATCAAGCTCTATCCGTTTGTCACGTAGCAGATAGGCGATCGTCGGGTCCTCGATCTCGTCGAACGAAATGCTGTAAAGCCGTCGCTTTAGATCTTCGGGATCGATGGTCAGCAACCGGTAATGAAAAAGTGGGTCACGCTCATAACCATCGTCTCGAAATTGCTCGAATGCCTCATCAGCATTGACCGGCGTCACTGCCATCAAGTAGTTAAAATTGTCACTAAGCGCCGAGAGTTCTGCATCGGCCGTCCACACTGCGTCAACCACCACCCGACGCCCTAACATTTGGGGCCGCGTCGGCCGTTCAGGTGTTTGGACCTGGACAAACTCAAAAAAAGTTTGTTGGAGCGCGTTTGAGAATTTTCGACGCAGATCGGACAAGATCGAAAGATATATACCGCCGGTCTGGAAATCGCGAAAGACAGGGGAAATTTCGAGTCCCACGACCAGACAACTGAGTTCGCGGATAGTTTTATCGTCCAATAGTGCCGTCATGCCCGGCGGAGACAGATCCTTTTGAATGACGACCGTGACATCTTGCCCAATTTCCAGAGCTTCGAGAGATTTTTCAAAGGTATCGATCGTCGATGGAAGTTCTTTCGCTTTGTCAGTAAATATCTTAAATTTTGCTTTCGAATCGGTTGAGTTAAAACCGCTGTCATCTTCAGCGAGAGCCGACCAGACCTCGATGATCAAAACCGCGCCGAATTTATCCGCCAGAGTTTTTGCGATATTTTTGACCAGTAAACGCACGCCATCGTCCAACTCCGCATTTCCAGAAGCGATCAAATAGGACGCCTCGCCCATGATCAGATGGGCGGTTCCACTGTCCTCGCGGTCGGCCGGGCCGCGGTAAACGCATAGGAACGGTAGGGGACGATCAATATTAAGACGCCCTTTTTGCTCCAGGTCTTTTCGGATACCTTGAGCTGAGTTAAGACTCAAAACGACCTCTTTGACCAGAGCTTGATCAATAATTTCGATCTTTTTTTTGCCCTTTGCACGATTCATGCTCGTCGTAATTCTTCTAAAACGCCCGGAACAGTCGAGCTTAGTGCCCGGTGGATTGCCTCGATCTGTTCAATGTCCTTTTCGCCGGTCCATTCGTTCCTCCAAAATTTTTTGAATTCGATCGCAAGCCCGCAGCCGCTGTCGGGAAAATTGTCGTGGATCCATTCCACTTGATTTCCGCCCTTGAATTTTATGTTTTCTCGCACGTCTAAACGCCGCCCCATAAAATCAAAAGATCGGAGGTCATCGATAAGCCGGTCGATCAGCGAGCCCCATTTGGTGCGATCCAGGGTGCCGGTGCCGATATTCACTTCGGGATTGTCTGCGGTGGAATCGGGCGGTGCGTCCGGCCCGTTTCGTTTGTGGTTGTAACTGTGGATGTCGAAAACAACAAACTTGCCGAACTTTTCCTGTGTGCGGGTAAAAAGGTCCTTTATAAATGAATAGTAGGAATCATATTCATCGAGCGAACGGCTAATGAGTTCCTCCGACGGTTTGGTTTTCCAGACATCGAGGCCCCAACAGTCCTCTGGCGTGACATAAACCGCTTTGTCCCGCGGACGGTTCAGATCAACCTCAAAGCGCGACCGCAACGCAACAATCCTCGTATCGGCGACGTCAACCCAGCTGCTCGTGTACGGGTCCTCTTCGCGGAGCCGGTCACGCTCGCTGAGATGTAGTATGTCGGCGACTTCGTCCCGCAGATCGTGACCATCGTGGATCGCGGTTGCGATCAGCGGACTGTCGCCTTTTACCGATCGCCAAAAGGTACCTTCGCCGTGGTTTTCGCTATTGCTCACAATTCCCCCCTTGAAAAACAACCGATCTCTATCTTGACCGACCTTACGATTTGAGGCGTTTTACCGGAAACTCTTTTCCGTCGCCCCGATAAAATATACCGGTATTGTAACTTTCATCATCAAATTCAAACCGGTTCGGCTCGCCTTTGTCCGGCTCTGACTCAAATGTGTAACCGGATTTGAAAAA
Organism: Pyrinomonadaceae bacterium; assembly: GCA_041748715.1. Taxonomy (GTDB): domain Bacteria; phylum Acidobacteriota; class Blastocatellia; order Pyrinomonadales; family Pyrinomonadaceae; genus OLB17. Next base: position 5,928 of record JBGTCS010000415.1, read on the forward strand.
GAACACCTCGACGCCGCTGCCCTTGGCCCAGCGCACTTCGAACGCCATTTTCACCGGTTTTACGCGACACGTCGTGTCGCCGACCTGAAATTTACCTTCAAATTCGCCGTCCGGGCTGGTATTGTCCTGGGTCATTTTGGCGGCAAGCTGAAGCCGTTTCAAAATGCTTCCGCGACTACCGTACAAAATGTTATCGATTCTCCATTTTCCGTTTTCCTTTTTGAACGAGTAATTTATGTTGATTTTTTTGCCAAAGTTGAGAAAGTTAACCGCTACTTTCGCGGTGTCATCACTAACGTCGGCATCACCGATGGAAAAATTTTTGATCCCGGTGTCCTGCGCATCGTAAAGCGGGTCGGCATCAAGTGCTCCGACCTCGCCGTTGGAATCAACAGCATCCTTCCAAATCAGGTCGGCCAATGTTTTTGTAAAATATTTGTCGACACGCGCCCGGTTATCTGTTTGAAAAAACGGGCCCTTACCGGCGTCGTGCTGTTTGTAAAGATCAGCCACAAGCGTCTCGGCTAAGGCATCCGCAGATTCAGCGGAACCAGACGCAGGCGTTCCCGACGTAGTGGCAGCGGAATTGGCTTCCTGGGTCGACGAAATGTTGACATTTGCAACGGTTGACGAATCTGCAGAGCATGCCGATATGCTGGCTATAAGTAGCGATAGAAATATTACCTTAAATGGGAAAGTTCTTGTCATAAGTTTATGATTAATTCACGGGCCTTTTTTAACCTCGAAATTCATTTTGTCGATCATCAAGTATCCTACGGTAAATTTTTAGCCGTTTCAAAGGGATCGGTTTCGACTGACTGACTTTGGATGAAACTTTCGATGTGTCAGAGTGGTAATATTACAACTTAAGAAACTACAAATTTTATGAAAACTTTTCGTCAGATTTTTCCGTCGTTTCTATTTATTATTAAGGCTGTCGGCGTTGGGGCCGAAGTACCGATGTCGGCAGGCTCGTTTAGAGGCTGATCGAAGAGAGCCAAGCAACACAAAAGCAGTTAAAGATCCGCGAAGGATGGTTAAAACGGTAAAATGCCAGTCAATCCGGAATCAATTGTTGAGTTTTTAGATGTCGGCTTCGCTATCGGCGGGGTGCCGATCCTCGATAACCTGACTTTTTCAGTCGAAAAAGGCGAGGTTTTGGTGCTTTTAGGTGAGTCGGGATGCGGCAAAACCACGACGCTGAAACTCATAAACCGTTTGATCGAGCCGACGGGCGGCCAGGTTTCGGTCAAGGGAAAATCGACCCTCGACTGGAACGCTATCGAGCTGCGGAGGCAGATCGGTTATGTTCTGCAGGACGGCGGATTGTTTCCGCATCTCACGGCCGGCGAAAACATTGCTCTGGTTTTGGGGCTTTCGGCCCATGATAATGGGCTGAATAAAAGGCGGACGGCGGAAATGCTGAACCTCGTCGGTCTCGACCCGGATAATTTTGCCGACCGCTATCCGCACGAACTTTCGGGTGGCCAGCGCCAGCGCGTCGGGGTCGCCCGTGCTCTGGCGAGCGATCCGGATCTGTTGCTGCTCGACGAACCATTTGGCGCTCTCGATGCGATCACTCGGACAAACCTGCAAACAGAATTTGCACGCCTAGTACGCGACCTCGGCAAGACCGCGGTATTTGTGACGCACGACCTACAGGAGGCGATGCGGCTTGGTTCCCGGATCGCTTTGATGGAACGAGGGCGTATCGTTTTGCTCGATTCGGCTGATAATTT